>CAMLFJ010000029.1 GCA_946479205.1 uncultured bacterium
CTTGGACGGGTTTATCCCGAAATAGGGTCGTCATGGTCACACGTGAGGTCGAGCCCCAGCCGAGAATAGCCGATTACCGCCGCGTGCTGCGCAAGCACCGGTGGCTGATGACCGGCATCTTTCTCCTGACCGTGCTCACGGTCGGGATCTGGACCTTCACCCAGGTCCCCATCTACCAGGCGGCGGCCACGATCATGATCGAGCCCGAGCCGCCGAAGGTGCTGAACATCCAGGACGTGACGCCGGTCGGGGCCATGTCACCCTATGACCCGGCCTTTTACCCCACCCAGTACGAGATCATCCGGAGCCGGCCGGTCGTCGAGCGGGCCGTCGAGGCGCTGAACCTCAAGACGCGCGCCGCCGACGGTGGCGCCGGCGCCGACACAGGCCGCGCGCTGTCGGGCTCGCTCGCGGTCGACCCCGTGCGGAACACGCGGCTGGTCCTGATCAAGATTGCGGGCCCCGATCCGGCGCGCGCGGCCGCCGAGGCGAACGCCATCGCCAGCGCCTATGCCAAGTACAACGTCGAGCTCAAGCTGAAGGGGGCGAGGGACGCGCTGACCTGGCTCACCGAGGAGGCGGGCCGCCTCCGGGCGAAGGTCGATGAATCCTCCCAGGCGCTGCAGAACTACCGGATCAAGTCCGGGATCCTGGGCATGCAGGAGCAGCGGCAGATCAGCGCCCAGAAGATCATCGAGGCGAACAAGGGCTATCTGGAAGCCCAGGCCCAGCGGATGTCGGTGGAGGCCAAGCTGGGCGAGCTGACCCAGGTTGCCAAGGATCCGGCGACCGCCGGAACGATCTTCAGCGAGGGCGATAACCCGCTGGTCGGAAAGATCAAGGGCGAGATCGGGGGGCTGGAGACCGAGAAATCGAAGCTGCTCAAGGTCTACAAGGACAAGCACCCCGAGATCGTGAAGGTCGACGCCCAGATCCAGCATCTGAGAGACCGGCTCGAGGCGGAGTTCCGGGGCACGCTGCGATCGGTGCAGACGCAGGCCAGGGTGGCCCGGGCGCGGGAGGACAGCCTGCTCAAGGAGGTCAACAACCTCCGGCGCGAGGGGCAGGAGCTCAACGACAAGGAGAGCCAGTACCAGAATCTCCAGCGCGAGATCGAGTCCAACCAGCAGCTCTATGACTCGGTGGTCAAGCGGCTCAAGGAGACGGGGGTCGCCGGAGGGCTCGAGAACAGCAATGTCCGGATCGTCGAGGAGGCGACCGCGCCCAGCGTGCCGATCCGACCTCGGAAGGAATGGAATCTGGGTCTGAGCATCGTCGCAGGGCTGGTCCTCGCCTTCGGGGTGGCCTTCGCCCTCGAATTCCTCGACACCACCGTGAAGACCCCCGACGACGTGGAGCGCCAGCTCGGCTTGTCGGTGATCGGGGTCGTTCCCTCGTTCCACGCCAGGCGGCGCTGATGGCCACGCGCGAGAGCCGGTCCCACCCCCACCATCCGGATCCGGTCCTCATCACGCTGACCGAGCCCAAGTCCGCCGCGTCGGAGGCCTTCCGGACGCTCCGCACCAATATCCAGTTCGCCGGACTGGATCAGCCCTGCCGGAGCATCGTGGTCACCTCGGCCGGCCCCGAGGAGGGCAAGACCACGTCCGCGGCCAACTTCGGCGTGGTGTCCGCGCAGGCCGGCGCCCGGGTGTGCGTGGTCGATTCCGACCTCCGGCGCCCGACGCTGCACCGCCTCTTCAAGCTGAGCAATGCCCGCGGGCTGACCACCGCTCTGCTGGAGAACCTGTCGTTCGCCGAGGTCGCCCAGCCGACGGCGGTTCCCAACCTCTCGATCCTGCCGAGCGGGCCGCTCCCACCCAACCCGGCCGAGCTGGTGGGCTCCCACCGGATGCGCGAGTGCCTGCATGCCGCCACCGAATCGTTCGACCTCGTCCTGTGTGACAGTCCCCCCCTGATGGCCGTCGGCGACGCGGCGGCTCTCGCCGCGCAGTGCGACGGGGTGATCTTCGTGATCCGGGTCGGCAAAACGCCCAACGAAGTCCTTCGCCGCGTGGTAGATCAGATCGAGTCGGTCAAGGGCAGGATCCTGGGTGTCGTTCTGAACCGGGCGGATGCGCGGCGCGACGGCTACTACTATTACTATCAGGCATACCAGCGCTACTACGGAGCCGATGAGGGCAGCGCGAAGCGCTGAGACGCGCCTGCCGTGGCGGCCGCGCGGGCGCGTGATCCGCGCGGTGACGCTCGACCTCTGGGGCACGCTGTTTCTCGACGGCCCCGCGAGCGATGACCGCTACAAGCGGCCGCGCCTGGTCGGGATCCAGGCCGCGCTGGCCGGTGCCGGCATCCCGGTGGCGGCGGACCAGCTCGACCGCGCCTACGTCACGGTGGGGCATTGGCTCGGACGGCTGTGGCAGATGAACGGGGACGTCTCGGTCCGCGAGCACGTCGAGGTTCTGCTCAAGGCGCTCGATGCCGCCCTGCCCGCGCGGGTGAGCGCCGAGACCATGGCCGCCCTGATCCGCGCCTATGCAAGTCCGGCCCTGGTGGCGCCGCCGGCGGTGGACCCGGGTGCTCGCGTCGCGCTCGAATCGCTCGCCGCCAACGGCGCGCTGCTCGCGATTGTCTCGAACACCATGCGCACGCCGGGCGAGGTGGTGCGACAGATCCTCGATCAGTCGGGGCTCCTGCCGCTCTTCCGGGTCCTGACCTTCTCCGACGAGTGCGGGATCAGGAAGCCCGCTCGGGCGATCTTCCTGCGCACGCTCGAAGAGCTGGGCGTGCCCGCCGAGCACGCGGTGCACGTGGGCGACGACTCGATCCTCGATGTCGAGGGCGCCCGAGATGCCGGGATGGGCGCGATCCAGGTGACGCCCGACGGGCGGGCCACGGCCCCCGTGAAACCGGATGCCGTCATCCGGCACCTCGGCGAGCTGCCGGCCGCGCTGCGCCGGCTCCGCTGATGGCATTCCGCCTGGCCGGCCCGCGTGGGCGAGTCTATCTGATCGCCACCGCAGTCATCGTGGTGGTGCTGGCCCTGTTCCTCTGGGCACCCGACTTCCTGCAGGCGGTGGAGGTCCGCCTCTATGACCTCCACTTCAAGCTGCGGGGCGCTCAGCCGCAGACGGCAGAGCGTATCGTCATCGCCGCCATCGACGAGAAGAGCCTGGCCGCGCTGGGGCGCTGGCCCTGGCCGCGCTCGCTCATGGCCGACCTCATCCGGAAGCTCTCGGCGGACGGCGCCCGCATCATCGCGGTTGATATCCTGCTGAGCGAGCCGGAGGTGAGCGGGGAGCTCCGGGCGGTCACGCAGCTATCCGAACGGCTCCGGACACTGGGGCTGGCCGGGAGCTCCGCCGGGTCGGCGGTCCAGCGGGAGCTCGACCAGTTCGCCCGCGAGGCCGATCGCGATCGCCAGCTGGCCGCGGCGGTCCAGGACAGCGGCCGCGTGATCTTGCCCATCGTGTTCGAGGTCGGTCCCGACAGATCAGGACCGGCTCCCGAACCGTCGGGCGTGCCCTTCAAGTCGGCCCTGGTGACCTTCCGTCACTACGATGAGCGGGGCGTGTATCCTCCTCCAGCAGCACGCAGCGCCACTCCGCCCATCCCGGTGCTCACGGCCGCGGCCCAGACGCTCGGGCACGTGACCATGCTGGCCGACCGCGATGGGACGACGCGCTGGGAGGCCGTGGCCTTCGAGCACCAGGGCCGCTACTACCCCTCGCTGGCCGTCCTGGCGGCGAGCCTGGCGACGCAGGTGGAGGCGACAAAGCTGACGCTCGACTTCGGCCGGGCCCTCTCGGTCGGATCGGTCTCCGTGCCCCTCGATCCGCGTGACCGGATGCTCATCAATTACGCGGGCCCCGGGGGGACCTTCCGGCACCTGTCCGCGGTGGATCTGCTGACCGACAAGATCCCGCCGGATGCCGTGCGGGACCGCATCGTTTTCGTGGGCGCCACCGCGGCCGGGACGTACGATCTGCGCGTCACGCCCACGAGCCCGATCATGCCCGGGGTGGAGAAGCACGCCAACGTGGCGGGCAACATCCTGAGCGGGCGGTTTCTCCGGCGTCCGGACTGGGTGGAGCTCGTCGATCTGGCGGGCATCCTGCTCTTCCCGTTCCTGCTGGCGGGGTTGCTCCCCCGGCTCCGGCCCGCGGTGAGCGTGGGAGCCGTCGCGCTGGTCTGGGCGGTCATGTTCGCCTCCGTGCACCTCGCGTTCCGTGGGGGGCTCTGGCTGCCCGTGGTCTATCCGACTCTTGCCCTGGGGCTCACCTTCCTCGGGATCACGGTGTACCGCCTGCTCACCGAGGAGCGACAGCGCCTGTGGACGAAGCGAGCGTTCCAGCAGTTCGTCAGTCCGGAAGTCGTCGAGCAGCTCATGGACAATCCCGCCGCGCTCCAGTTCGGGGGCGAGATGCGGAACCTCACCGTGCTCTTCTCGGATATCCGGGACTTCACGCCGTACACGGAGCGCCACCCCCCGCAGGAAGTGGTCCAGATGCTGCGGGAGTATCTGACGAAAATGGTGGACCAGGTCCTGGGCCAGCAGGGCACGCTCGACAAGTTCATCGGCGACGGCGTCATGGCGATCTTCGGGGCGCCGGTGCCGCTGCCGGATCACGCCGAGCGGGCGTGCCGGGCCGCGCTCGGGATGAACCGGGAGCTGGAGGCGCTCCAGGCCCGGTGGGCGGCCGAGGGCCGGGAGCCGTTCCGGATCGGCATCGGGATCAACACGGGAGACATGATGGTCGGCAACCTCGGATCGGAGCAGCTCTTCGACTACACGGTGGCCGGTGATGGGGTGAACGTCGGGGCCCGGGTGGAGTCGCTGAACAAGGAATACAAGACCGAGACGGCCATCATCATCAGCGAGTCGACGTACCTGGCGGCCCAGGACGTCCTCGACGTCCGGCGGCTCGGCGAGGCGACGGTCAAGGGCAAGACCCGCCCCATCGTGGTCTACGAGCTGCGTGGGATCCGGGAGACGGCGCAGCGCGTGCCCGTTCCGGCGCCCTTGACAAACGAGCCCGCACGGGCCTATTGATGCGGCACGGCAGGCACCAGACCACGAGGGAGGGGTAGTCATGCGCGGACCACGGCCGAACGAATCGCTCTGGCTCGTGGCGGCCATCGCCCTGGGAGTCCTGCTCGCGCCAGCGCTGGCCGATTCCGCCCTCGCGCAGCCGGCGCCGGCCAGTGCCGAGCTCAAGCGCGTGATCGGCCGCGTCGAGGTCCTCCGCAAGGGCCAGACGCAGTGGATCCCTGCCGTGATCGGGGCCCGGCTCGTGGAGGGAGACGACATCCGGGCATTCTCGGGTGCCCAGGCCGAGCTCGCGCTGCCCGACACCAGCACGGTGCAGCTCGCCGAGAATAGCCGGCTGCTCCTGACCAAGCTCGAGTACGACCAGCAGCAGCAAAGCCGGCTGGTCCTCCTGCACCTGGTGGTCGGCAAGGTGCGGGCCGCCATCGCCCAGACCGCCATCTCGCTCGTACGGACCCGTCAGTCGAACTTCGGCATCTCCACCCCGACGGCGGTGGCGGCGGCACGGGGAACGATCGTGTGGCTCAGCTACGATGGGACGACCCTCATCGCCGTCGAGCCCGAGCCGGGGCTCCGGATCCAGCCTCGCATCGAGTGCATCACCGTGGCCACGACGCAGCCCAAGCGTCAGATGGTCCTCGCGGGCTACGCGACGACAGATTGCGGGCCGACCACGGCCATTCCGCCCCAGTTCCTGACGCTGTCGAATCCCGCGACGGCCGGCACCCCCCTGCTGAACGTGTCGGTATCCGTCCCCGGCAACATCGAACAGCTGGTCACCGGCATCGGGGACCTCCAGGCGGGCGCGCCGGTGAGCTTCAGCACAATCGGCAGCCCATTCGGTATCGGCTCGCCCTCATCCTTCGGGGTCGATGCCCTCGTCAACCAGCAAAACCAGAATCAGAACCAGCAGCCGACGTGCGCGAGCGGGGGAGGGAACCAGCAGAATTGCCAGGGCGAACAGTGAGACGCCCTGATGTGCTCGGGCCCTGAGGGCAGAGCATTCCCGGTTCCGCAGCTCACCATCTAGACCGCCTCGGTCGCGCCGGCCTTTACGCACTCCTCCTGTGGGCTCCTCTGGCCTCCGGCGCCGATCGCGGCTGGCCGCTGGCCGTCGCCGAGCTCCTGGCGCTGGCCGGTCTCCTCTGCTGGCTGCTTGGGATGCTGGTCGTGCGCCAGCTCGTGTGGCGGCGCTCCGCCCTCGATCTTCCGCTCGGCCTGTTGATCACCCTCGTCCTCGTCCAGCTCGCCCTGGGCAACCGCCCGCTGGCGGCTTGGGCGCTGGCCCCTTCCGGGAGTCTTGACGCCCCGCCCGCCCTGCCCGCGCTCGTTCTCGCCCTCGGCACGCTCGCCCCGTCCCACACGACCAGCGCCCTCCTCGTCTTCCTGACCTACGCCGGCGCCTATGTTCTGGTGATCCAGCTGATCCGGACACGGCCGCAGCTCGACCGCCTGGTGACGACGCTCCTGATCCTGGGTGGCCTCCTCGCGTTCCTTGGACTCCTGGACTATCTCGCCCGCGATGTCTGGCTGCTCTGGTGGCGGAACACCGCCGGCACCGGACGGCTCTCCGGGACCTTCGCCAACCCGGATCACTTCGGCGCCTGGCTGACGATGCTGATCTTCCTCGGGATCGGCGCTCTGCTGGCGCGACGCGGGTCGGCAGGCGGGACGTCGTCGTTCAGGCAGCTGCTCCGCTCTCCCGCGAAGCGAGAGGAGGCCGTCCGCGGGTACCTGCCCGCCATCGCTCTGGTCACCATGGCGGTGGCCCTGATCTTCACCCTGAGCCGGGGGGCCGTGGTGAGCGCTCTGGTCTCGCTCCTCATGGTCCTCGCGCTGCTCCGGGCCCTGAGCCGGATTCGCCGGAGCCTGGCGATGGTGGGGGCCCTCCTGATCGCGACCGTGGGCTACGCCGCCTGGATCGGCTTCCAGCCATTCCTGGAGCGGGTCTGGCACGCCGACTATACCGGTCGCTGGGTCCAAACGCTGAGCAGTCTGCCGATGCTCCGGTCGTTCCCGCTGCTGGGGGTCGGGCTGGGGACCTATCAGGACATCTATCTGCGCTACCAGCCGGCCGTGCTCAACCCGGGCCGCGTCTACTATACGTACGCTCACAACGATCTCCTCCAGGTGGTGTTGGAGGTGGGGGTCCTCGGAACGCTGCTCATCCTGGGACTGTTCTGGAGGACCATCCAGGATCTCCTGAGTGCCCACCTCCTCGGCCGCGCCGCGTGCCCGGTCGGAGGGGGCGAGGCCGAGGGGGCCCGCCGGAACGACCCCTTCAGCGTCGGGCTCGCGGTGGGGGCGCTGGGGGGAGTGCTCGCCCTCCTGGTCCACAGCCTCTTCGACTTCGCGGCGCGGATTCCCGCCAACGGTGTTCTGGCGGCGACCTGTCTCGGCATCGCCACGGTCGCCCTCCACACGCGCTTCAGCCCGACCGGCGAGCGGCTCCTGACGAGGGTGTGGGTCCGGCCCCTGGGAACTGGCCGGCTGTTTGCCGTCACGCTGGGGGCCCTGGCGGTCGTCCTGTCCCTCGCCCTCATGCTGTGGATTCTCCGGCCCCCCCTGGTCGCCACGCGACTCGCGGAGGCCACGCGAGCCGGAGTCGATCGCCTCACCGCGATCCAGCGCGCGGAGGCTGCCCTCGCGCTGGATCGGAGCGACGAGCGCGCCCGGGTGGTCCGCGGGCGGCTGCGGCGTCAGGCCGCACTCGAGATCTGGACCACCGGGGCGACGCTCGAGGGGCGGATCCTGCCCTCCTGGGAGGAGCGGCAGCAGGCGGCCCTGCCTCTGGCGACGGGCGCCGCCCAGGACTTCCGGATCGCCATCCGGGGCGTCCCGTCTGAGCCGACCTATCACCGCGACCTGGCGCATGCCGAGTGGACGCTGGCCCTGCTCGACCCTCGAGACCGGCCGCAGCACCTGGCGGCGGCGCTGGCGGCGTTCTCCCGGGCCGCGAGCCTGGCGCCGAACGATCCATTCACCCAGGCGGCGCTGGCGACCTTCGCGGTGCCGCAAGGCGGACCGGCGACCGAGATCGGGCTGCGCGCGGCACGAGCAGTCGTCGCGCTGGATCCCGAGCTGCTGCCGGATCTCGTCGACCGGTTCCTCGCCCAGGGCTTGACCGCGGCGCAATGGGTCGCGATGGTCCCCGACTCTACGCTCGACCGGGCGGATCTCGGGACGCTCCTGGAGCAAGGCGCGCTGGCCGCAGAAGCGGCCTACGCCTACCACCGGGCCATCGAGGTGGCCCCGACGGGGCAGCGCGTGGTGCCGAGCTGGCTACGCGCCCGCCTCCTGCTCCGGCAGGGGCACGCGCGTGAAGCGCTGGGCGACATCGAGACGGCTCTGGCCGGAGACCCCGATAACCCGGAGCTATATCTGGCTAGAGGCCAGGCGCTGACCGCCCTCGGCGATCCCGCGGCCCTGGACGCCTATCGGCTGGCTGTGCTCAAGGCGAAGGTGGGGCCGTTCGGGTCGCTGTCCCTCCGAGCCAGTGCCCTCGTCTCCCGCGTGCTCCGCGACCCGGCCGGGCCCAGCCGCTACCATCGTGCCCTGGCTCGATACCTGACCGACCGTCGACTCTGGTATCTGGCGCTGCCCGAATGGGAGGCCGTGCTCGCCGAGGTGCCCGCGGATGCGGAGGCCCACTTCTTCCGCGGGGTGGTGCACGACGGCCTCGGGGCCAGGGAGCGTGCCCTTCAGGCCTACCGCCAGGCGGTGGCCCTCGACGGGACGCGCAGCGCGTTCCGGCTCCGGCTTGCGCAGCGCCTCTGGGAGACCGAGCAGTACTACCAGGCGATGAACGAGTGGCGGAGCGTGCTGGGCCAGGAGCCCGGCAACATCGAAGCCCGGCTCGGCCTGGCCCGCGCCGCCGCCAAGGCCGGGGACCGGGCCGCGGCCGCGCAGGAGTACCGCCATATTCTCCAGATCGTCCCCGACCAGCCCGAGGCCCGGCAAGAGCTGGCCCGCCTGGGTCGATGAGACCGGGGAGCCCTCAAAATCCGCTGCCGGACTGCGGGCCGAGTCGGGTAGTATCGGCCTCCATGCTCGATGTCGTCGTGGTGGGTGGGGGCCCCGCGGGCCTCTACTCGGCGCTGCTTCTGGCCGAACAGGGTTTTGACGTCGTCGTCGTCGAGGAGCACGAGACGCTCGGCGCGCCGACTCACTGCACCGGGGTTGTCTCGGACGAGCTGTCCGACCTCTTCAAGATCCCGGACAGCCTCGTTCTCAATCGTCCCACGGCGTGTCTGATCCACTCACCGGCCGGCCGCGTCTTTCCCTTCGCCTCCAACGGTGAGGGCATCGCCGTCATCGATCGCGCGGAGTTCGATCGCGAGCTCGGCGCTGCCGCCCAACGAGCCGGGGTCGAGATCAGGACGGGGTTCCGGGTGGAGGCGCTCCGCCCGGAACCCCGACGGATGCAGATCATGGGACGGGGCGAGGTCCTGAGTGCGAGAGCGTGCGTGCTCGCCTGTGGGGTCGGGTACGGGCTGCCGCGTCAGCTCGGGCTCGAGCTCCCGGCGCTCTTCCTTCACTCGGCCCAGCTCGAGGTGGATGCAAGCGAGGCTCGGCCCATGGTCGAGCTGTACCTTGGCCGCCAGGTCGCTCCGGAAGGCTTCGGCTGGACAGTGCCGCTGATCCGGGGTGAGCGGCCCCGGATGAAGGTCGGCGTGGTCGCTCGCGGCGATGCCGAGCAGTGCCTGGAAGGCCTCCTCGCCACGCCCGGCGTGTCCGAGCGCCTCGCCTCACCCCCGGGGATGCCCATCCGGCGACTCCTCCCCCTCACACCGGCCAGGCGCAGCTACAGCCATCGAGTCCTCACGGTGGGAGATGCCGCGGGTCTGACCAAGCCGACGACGGGTGGCGGCATCTTCTACAGCCTGCTTTCGGGTCTGCTCGCGGCCGAGACGCTGACCGGGGCTCTACGACGCGACCGGCTCGAGGCCGTCGACCTCCGGGCCTACGAGGCGCGCTGGCGGGCCCGCCTGGGCCCCGACCTGTGGATCTCGAGCTATGTCCGCCGGCTCTTTGCCCGGCTGTCCGACGAGGAGCTGGAGACCCTCCTGGAGGCACTCGCCTCGGAGGACGTGCAGCGCGCGATCCGACGCACCGCGCGCTTCAACTGGCACGGGGAGCTCATCTGGAAGCTCCTCGGCCAGCCCGGCGTGAAGTCGACGCTGTTCCAGGCTTTCCTGAGGTAACGCTCTCCGTCACCCCGAGGCCGCGAGCTCGGTCGCCACCACGACCGCGAAGCCGCGCGTGCGCAGCTTCTCGTCGAACGCCGCCTGACGCCGCCGGTCACGGGCTCGCCGCTCCGGTGTATCCGCCTGCATGCGTTGCCGGCGCTCTCCTTCGCGCCGGTCGAGGATGACCGTGACCGGGCGAGCGCCGAGCTCGCGCTTGAGATCATCGTAGAGCGTGGGCTTCGATCGGGCCACGACGAACAGGTGGCCGAGGATCTGAAGCGCGTCGAGGGTGCTCGACAGCCAGGGCCGCATGCCCATGTCATGCAGCAGCATGAAAGCGTCGGCGAGACGGTCCGCGGCCTGGGCCGGCCGATCCGTGCTCTGGTAGAGCTGGCCGAGCCCCAGGAGAATCTGGGCGCTGAGCGGACGCATCGCGAGTTCGTCGGCCAGCGCGAGGGCCTGCCGGTAGCTGTCTTCCGCCGCGCCCGGGTCGGCGGGGCTCGCGGCGGCCATGACATCGCCGAGCAGCTTGAGGCCCCGCGCGTGATGCCCGCGCTCCCGGTGCGCGAGCGACAGTTCCAGCACCCGTTGCACGGCGGCTCGGGCCGGCTCGATCTGCCCCGCGGCCAGGAGTCCTTCGGCGAGCTGGGCGGTCCAGAGGGCGAGGTAGGCCCGGATGCCCAGCGCCTCCGAGCGCCTCACGCTCTCCTCGAGGAGCGCAAGTCCCTCGGCAACCTGGCCCAGCCGGACCCGGGTGAGCCCGAGCAGCGAGGCCGGGATGGGGCGCCAGACGTCCAGCCCCTTCTCGCGGCAGGCGTTCACGCTCTGCTCGAGGAGCGGGAGGGCCTCCTCGAGCTCACCGCGGCGGAGATGGACGAGGCCGGCCAGCGTCTGCGCGATCGCCTGCGCAAAGGGATGCCCGCTGGCCTTGGCGGCCCGGGATGCCTGGTCGAGGTACTCGATCGCGGCATCAAAATCGCCCAGGTCCGCACAGGTGAACGCCACCCACGCCGCCGACGTCACGAACGAGATGCGGTTCTGGATGGTCACGTCGTCGGCCGGCGTCGCGCCGAGCGCGTCGAGATTCTCCCGCAACACGCGCTCGCCCTCCCGGAACTTTCCCTGGGCGTGATAGCAGTAGCCCAGGTAGCCGCGCGCCAGGGCTTGCACTGACCGGTCCTGGACGGCCTCCCCGATCCGCAGGCAACGCTCGCCGTACTCGATGGCCAGGTCGGGCTCGCCCTTGAGGTAGTGATAGTTGACCAGGTAGCTGTAGACGCGCGCCAGGCGCCGCTCGTCGCCGAGCTTCTGCGCCATGGCCTCGGCCTCCTGCGACAGGGAGAGCACCCGCTCGAGCTGGCCCATCTGGAGCACCGGCGGCCGCAGATCCAGCCGGAGATCGATGGCCTGCTCGGTCTGCTCCGCGCTCTCCGGGAGGTGGGAGAGGGCCGCCAGCGCCTGCTCGAGGAAGCCCACCGCCTCACGGTTGGCCCCGCGCCCGGCGGCCTTGGCGCCGGCCTGGCGAAGATACAGCACGGCCTTGTGCCACACCTCGCCGCGCAGCGCGTGGTGGGCGAGGGACTCCACCTGATCGCCCGGACGGTCGGTGTCCAGCTGCTCGAGCGCGGCCATCACCTGCGCGTGCAGCGTCCGCCGCCGCTCCCGGAGGACGGTGTCGTGGGCGACCTCCTGGGTCAGCGTGTGGCGAAACGTGTATTCCATGCTCGGAAAGAGTCGGAGCTCGTGGAGGAAATCTCCGGCCTGGAGGATGGCAAGGTTGCGGCGGATCTCGTCCTCCGACATGTTGGCGATGGCCTGGAGCAGGACCAGCGGCACGTCCTTGCCGATGACGGAGGCCGCCTGTAGCAGGCGCTTCGCCTCCGAGGGCAGACGATCGATGCGGGGCGCCAGGACCGCATGGATCGTGGCCGGGAGCTGGATGCTCTGGATGGGCTTGACCAGCCGGTACGCGCCCCGCTCGCCCGTCAGCGCCTGGGTCTCGACGAGCGTCCGGATGCTCTCCTGGATGAAGAAGGGGTTGCCCTCCGTCCGGCTGATCAGCCAGCCCTTGAGGACCTGGAGGGAGGGGTCGCCACCGAGCAGCGGATCCAGGAGCTGCTCGGCATTGTCGGGGGCCAACGGCTTCAGGAGGAGCCCGGTGTAGTGGCTCGCGTCCGCCCAGGGATGTTGATACTCGGGGCGGTGAGTGACGAGCAGGAAGATCCGTGCGCCAGCTATGCCCTGGACGAGGGCGTCGAGGAAGGCGTGGGTCTCCGAGTCCATCCAGTGCAGGCTGTCGAAGACCAGGAGCAGCGGCTGGATCCGGCTCTCGCGCAGGAGCAGGCGCCGCAGCGCGTCCAGCATGTGCTGGCGGCGGCGCAGCGGGTCGAGCTGCTGCCACTGCGGATCATCCGCGGGCGCGTCGAGGACCTGGAGCAGCGCGGATGCGGTCGGCCAGGCGTTCTCCTGCAGCGTGTCCAGGTGGGCCGTGACCCGGTCGCCGATCGCGCGCTGGTCGTCGCGCACGTCGATCTGGAAATAGATCCGGAGCAGCTCGACGAGCGGCAGGTACGCCGTGGCCTTCCCCGAGGAGACGCCGATGGCCTCCAGGATGCGCCAGCCTTGCGCCGCATCCGCGTGCAGGAATTCGCGGATCAGCCGCGACTTGCCCACCCCCGGCTCGGCCGCGATCGCCACGACCTGCCCGTCTCCCGCGGCGGCGCGCTCGAGGGCCTGCTGCAGCGTCCTCATCTCGGCGTCCCGCCCGACGAAGCGCGTGACGTCTCGCGCGGTCGCGGCCTGCCGTCGCGAGCCCGTCGTGCTCGCCCCGATCACTTCATAGACGTCGATCGGTGCCGCGAGGCCCTTCATCGACCGCGGGCCGAGCAGGCTGACTGCGACGGCATCGCGGGTGAGGCTCAGCATGGTCCCGGGGATGAGGATCGTGTCCGGCATGGCCGCCTGCTCCATCCGCGCCGCGAGGTGGGTCGTCTGGCCCACCGCCGTGTAGTCCATGTGCAGGTCGTTCCCGATGGACCGCACGACTACTTCGCCGCAGTTGAGCCCGACACGGATGTGGATCGGCACGCCCGCGGACTTGGAGACCTCCTCCGCGTACCGCTTCACCGACTCCTGCATCCGCAGGGCCGCGTAGCAGCCACGCACGGCGT
>CAMLFJ010000030.1 GCA_946479205.1 uncultured bacterium
GGCCGATGCGGCCCACCCGGCCTTCTCCAATCTCTTCGTCCAGACCGAGCTGCTCGCCGACCTCGGCGCGCTGCTGGCCACCCGGCGCCTCCGCTCGCCCACCGAGACCGCGGTCTGGGCGGCCCACACCGTCGTGGTCGAGGGGCAGCCGGCGGGCGGCGCCCAGTACGAGACCGACCGGGCGCGCTTCCTGGGCCGGGGCCGCACCATCCGCACCCCGATGTCGGTCATCGACGGACGGCCCCTGTCGAACACCGCGGGCTCGGTGCTCGATCCGATCTTCAGCCTGAGACGCCGGATCCGGCTCGCCCCGGGCGAGTGCGCCCGCCTCATCTTCTCCACGCTGATCGCCTCGTCCCGCGAGGCCGCGGTGGCCCTGGCCGACAAGTATCGCGACCCCGCGACGTTCGAGCGCACCGTCACCCTGGCCTGGACGCAGGCGCAGGTGCAGCTCCACCACCTGGGTATCGACCCGGACGAGGCGCACCTCTTCCAGGACCTCGCGAGCCGGATCCTCTACTCCGATCCGGCGCTGCGCTCCGCCCCGGACGTGCTGCGCCGGAACACCGCGGGGCCGACCGCCCTCTGGGCCCACCAGATCTCCGGCGACGTCCCGATCGTGCTCGTGCGCATCGACGAGCCCGAGGATCGCGGCATCGTGCGGCAGCTTCTCCGCGCCCACGAGTACTGGCGCATGAAGGGGCTGGCCGTCGACCTCGTCATCCTGAACGAGAAGGCCCACTCCTACGTCCAGGAGTTCCAGACCTCGCTGGAGGCGCTCGTGCGGACGAGCCAGTCCGCGCCGCGGCCCGAGCGCACCGAGGCTCCGGGCCGCGTGTTCATCGTCCGCAAGGAGATGCTCTCGGACAGGGACCACGCGGCTCTCCAGGCGGCCGCGCGGGCGGTGCTCCTGAGCCGCCACGGCACCCTGGCCGAGCAGCTCGCGCGGGCCGAGCCGGCTCCGGACGCGGCCCTACCGGCCCGGCGGCCGATCCGGGCCGAGCTCGCGGTGGACGCGCCGCCGCCGCGGCTCGAATCCGAGTTCTTCAACGGCATCGGAGGCTTCCTGGACGGCGGCCGCGAGTACGTCACCGTGCTCGGCGCGGGACAGTGGGCACCCGCGCCCTGGATCAACGTCGTCTCCAACTCCGGCTTCGGCTTCCAGGTCTCGGAGTCCGGCTCCGGCTACACGTGGGCGCTCAACAGCCGCGAGAACCAGCTCACCCCGTGGTCCAACGACGCGGTCAGCGACCCGCCGGGTGAGACCTTCTACGTCCGCGACGAGGAGACCGGCGCGCTGTGGGGGCCCACCCTCCTGCCGATCCGGGAGGACGCGTCCCCCTACATCGCGCGCCACGGGCAGGGCTACAGCCGCTTCGAGCACACGTCCCACGACATCGCCCTGGAGCTCCTCCAGTTCGTCCCGGCCGAGGATCCGATCAAGATCTCGCGGCTGACCATCGAGAACCGCTCCGGCCGGACTCGCCGCCTCTCGGTCACCGCCTACGTCGAGTGGGTCCTGGGGGCCTCCCGGAGCGTGAACGCCCCGTCGATCGTGACCGAGATCGACCCGGACACCGGGGCGCTCCTCGCCCGTAACCCCTGGAACACCGACTTCGCGGGCCGCGTCGCGTTCGCCGACCTGGGCGGGCGCCAGACCGCGTGGACCGCCGATCGGACCGAGGTCGTGGGCCGCAACGGCACCCTCGATCATCCCGTGATGCTCGAGCGCGGGAGTCCCCCGTCCGGGCGCGTCGGCGCCGGGCTCGACCCGTGCGCGGCGCTCCAGACCGTCATGGAGCTGCCGCCCGGCGGGCGCGAGGAGATCGTCTTCCTCCTGGGCCAGGCGACCACGGTGGAGGCCGCGCGCGTGCTCCTCACGCGGCACCGCGCCGCCGACGTCGATCTCGCGCTGAAGGACATCCAGACGCGCTGGGACGACACGCTCGGCGCCATCCAGGTGAAGACGCCGGACCGCTCCATGGACCTGATGCTGAACCGATGGCTGCTCTACCAGACGCTCGCCTGCCGGGTCTGGGCCCGATCCGCCTTCTATCAGGCCGGCGGCGCCTACGGCTTCCGCGACCAGCTCCAGGACGTGATGGCGCTCGTGGTCGTCCGGCGCGAGGTCGCGCGCGAGCACCTGCTCCGGGCCGCCGCGCGCCAGTTCGTCGAGGGCGACGTCCAGCACTGGTGGCATCCGCCCTCGGGCAAGGGCGTTCGCACGCACATCTCCGACGACTCGCTCTGGCTCCCCTACGCGGTCACGCACTATCTCGAGATCACCGGGGACGTGGCCCTCCTGGACGAGTCGGTCCCGTTCCTGGAGGGCCCGCCGATCCCGCCCGGACAGGAGGACGCCTACTTCGAGCCCACCGTCTCCGCCGAGCGCGGCAGCCTCTTCGAGCACTGCGCGCGCACGCTCGACCGGAGCCTCTCGGTCGGCGCGCACGGTCTCCCCTTGATGGGCACCGGCGACTGGAACGACGGCATGAACCGGGTGGGCCCCGAAGGCCGCGGCGAGAGCGTCTGGCTCGGCTGGTTCCTGCACACCACGCTCTGGGAGTTCGCGCGCCTGGCCGACGCCCGCGGCGAGCGCGCCCGCGCGGAGGCCTGGCGCGACCACGTGCGGGCGCTGAAGGCGTCGCTCGAGCGGCACGCCTGGGACGGTGACTGGTATCGCCGCGCCTACTTCGACGACGGGACGCCGCTCGGCTCCGTCGTCAGTCCCGAGTGCCGCATCGACTCGATCGCGCAGTCCTGGGGCGTCATCTCGGGCGCGGCCGAGCCCGCCCGCGCGGCGCGCGCGATGGCCGCGGTCGAGGAGTACCTCGTCCGCCGGGACCAGGAGCTGATCTTGCTCTTCACCCCGCCGTTCGACCATTCACCGCTCGACCCCGGCTACATCAAGGGCTACCCCCCCGGCATCCGCGAGAACGGCGGCCAGTACACCCACGCCGCCATCTGGACGGTGATGGCCTTCGCCGCGCTCGGCGACGGCGACCGGGCCAACGAGCTGTTCTCGATCCTGAACCCGATCAACCGCACGAGCACGCGGGCCGGGGTTCATCGCTACAAGGGGGAGCCGTACGTGGCCGCCGCCGACGTGTACGCGGAATACCCGCACGTGGGGCGCGGCGGGTGGACCTGGTATACCGGCTCCGCGGGCTGGATGTACCGGGCGGGCCTCGAGTGGCTCCTGGGCTTTCGCCTGCGCGGCGCGGTGCTCCATCTCGATCCGTGCATCCCGCGCGCGTGGCCGCGCTTCGAGATCGCGTTCCGCTACCACGCCTCGCGCTACGAGATCACGGTCGAGAACCCGCGCGGGGTCACCCGGGGCCTCTCCACCGTGGAAGTCGACGGCGTCGCCCTGGCCTCGCCGGCCGCGGGCATCCCGCTCGTCGGCGACGGGGCGACCCGCCGCGTGCGGGTCGTGCTCGGCTGAGCTACGCCGAGCCCAGGAGCGCTCCGCCGACCGCCCCGCAGTCCCCGCAGGGGTCGGGGCCGTCGCGGAGGGTGGCGGTCAGCCGGATGGGCGCCCGGAAGAGCACCGCGATCGCCCGGTGGGCGTCCCGCCTCGTCCACAGCGCGGCCGGGCCCAGCCGCCGCGCGAGGCACGGCGCGCAGTAGTAGTGTCCGGGACGCGCGCGAAGCATCGCCCCCGCGTGGCACCGCGCGAGCTCCTCGCCCATCATGCCGGGTGCTCCCCGATCGACGGGCTCGGCCGGTTGCAGCGGGCACAGGGGCCGCTCGGCGTGACGCCGAGGTCCCCGGGAGTGTCGAACACCTTCCCCATCGCCTGCTCGATCTCCGATTTCCTCCAGCCGGTGTGCAGGCGCTCCAGCGTCATCCCGACGAGGCACGAGGCGCAGACGGCCCGGCCCCGGTATCTGCCTCCAAGCAGCCGGCCGACCATGCGGCGGACGAAGTCCTCGGTGGTGTAGGTGACCATCGTCACCGGCTCCGTCACGCGGACGGACGCGGGCGGATGCGGATCGGCACGTCCAGCTGCCCGATGGCCCCCATCTGCGCTCCGAGATTCGCGTGCAGCACCGCCTCGACGTCGTGCACGCTCGGCGGCGAATCCCACTCGAGACCGGCGATGCGCGAGCTGCCCTTGACGTTGATGCGCAGCAGCAGCCGGTTGCCGAGCCGGGTGAACCCTTCCAGCACCCCCGACTCGGGCACGTCGGAGGCCGCGCCCGCGTCGGCCCGATCCACCCACCCGACCGGCCACGCCGACGCCTCGACGGATCGCCACGTCAGCTCGCGCACCTTCACGGTGCGCTCCACCGGCACGGGTCGCGAGATGAGCCGGCGCCACGCGGAGGTCCCGAGCGAGAGCAGGTGCACGCGGGGCCGCTCCCTATTTCGCCACGCTCTCGGCGAGCGTATCGATGGTCTTCTTGAACTTCGCGTCTTCCCGGATCATCGCCTCGATCTTGGTGACCGCGTGGAGCACGGTGGTGTGGTCCTTGTCGAAGGCGCGTCCGACCTCGGTGAGCGAGGCGTGGGTGAGCTGCCGGGCGAAGTACATCGCGACCTGCCGGGGAAACGCCACCGCCTTCGTCCGCGTCCGCGTGCGCATGTCGGTCAGCTTGAGCCCGAAGAATCCGGACACCGTGCGCTGGATGTGCTCGATCGTGATGACCTTCTCGTCCGCGCCCCAGAGATCGGACAGCACCTCCTGGGCCACGTCCACGCTCATCGCGCGGCCGGTGAGGGTGCAGAACGCGGCCATCCGGGTGAAGGATCCCTCGATCTCGCGGATGTTGGTCTTGATGCGGCTCGCCATCAGGTAGGCCACGTCGTCGGGCAGCTGCACCCGCTCCAGCTCGGCCCGCTTCTTGAGAATGGCCACGCGGGTCTCGAAGTCGGGCGGCTGGATGTCCGCGATCAGGCCCCACTCGAAGCGCGAGCGCAGCCGCTCCTCCAGCTCGGGAATCTCCTTGGGGGTCGAGTCCGAGGACACCACGATCTGCTTGTGCCCCTCGTACAGATCGTTGAAGGTGTGGAAGAACTCCTCCTGGGTCCGCTCCTTGCCCGCGATGAACTGGATGTCGTCGATGAGCAAGAGGTCGATCGACCGGTACTTCGCCCGGAATTCCCCGGTACGGTCGTAGCGGATGGCGTTGATGAGCTCGTTGGTGAAGCGCTCCGACGAGAGATAGAGCAGCCGGAGCGAGGGGTGGAGGCGGGACATCTCGTGGCCCACCGCGTGGAGGAGGTGGGTCTTCCCGAGGCCGACCCCGCCGTAGAGGAAGAGAGGACTGTAGGCCGTCCCTGGCAGCTCGGCCACCGCCTGGCAGGCGGCCTGCGCGAACTGGTTGGAGCTGCCGACCACGAACGACTCGAACGTGTAGCGGGGGGTCAGCTCGTCCCGCGCGGCCGGCATGCGCTCGGCCGCGAGGGGGGACGGGCGCTCGGGCTCCGCGTCCATCTCGATGGAGACCTGCGTGTCGACGCCGAGCACACGGCGCGCGGCGGCCTCGATCGTGTCCGCGTGGTGCTGTCCGATCCAGTCGCGCGTGTACTTGTTGGGCGCGAGGACCCGGAGACGGTTGCCGTCCAGGGCCACCGCCCGGCAAGGGCGCAGCCACGATTCGAGAGCGGCCTCGGGCACCTGGCCTTCGAGATCGGTGAGCAGCCGCGACCACAGCGCGTCATGCATGAGGTGCTCTGACCCTAGTGGGGTGGGTCGGCCTTGTCAATCTCGTGTTCGTGCTAGTGTGGACGTATCGGGCTCCACTCGCAGGCCCGCGAAAGAAGAGGTCCCCAATGGAAGGTCTCCGGCAGATCCAGGTGGTCACGCAGGGCGACGGCTGGCACTTGGTGGGGCTCGACGCCGAGGGCCGCGTCTGGTTCGGTTCGCCGCGTCGCACGACGAAGGGGCGGATGCTCGCCTGGGTCCTGATGGACGAGAGCGTGGAGATCGGGGAGCCGCTGGAGCCGACCGCGCTCGCCACCCACGAGACGCTCGAGTCACCGGTGGCGGAGCGCCACTGGCCCACGAAGCCTCGCCCCTGACCCGTCCGTCTCGGGCCGATCAAGCGGCCGAACGCTTGTCGCCCGCCTTGGGGGTCCAGGTTCCCGCCGCGTACTCGCCGAGGCCCTCGAGCATCACCTGGCGCAGCGTGGTCCCGTCGTTCACCGCGCGACTCCGCGCCGCGCGCTGGAGCTCGAGCGGCAGCCCACGCAGCAGGTAGATCCCGGTCGTGGCCACCCGCAGCAGCGCCCCGGCCGGCACGGGCCGGCCGATCACCCCGTTGCCGGCTCCGGGCAGTCCCCCCGACGTTCCTCGCAGCTCACGGAGGCGCTCGTGCGCGGTGCGCTCCCGCGCCCCGGGCGGGCGAGCCCAGAAGAGCCGCTGCGCGATGATGACCCCGGCCGCCAGCACGAACGCGCAGACGAACATGGCCAGCGTCCCGGCCGGACGGCCGGACACCATCAGGAAGACTCCGCCCCCCGCGAGGCCCGCCCCGACGCCCAGGCCCATGTCGACGATCAGCCCGTAGCCCCGTCGGACGATCAAGGTCTCGGCCAGCCAGCCGGCACTGAGCCCGGCCAGGATCCACATCAGACCCATTCTCACGATCTGCTCATTCATCGTTTCCTCCACTGGTCGCCCGGTCCACCGCACGAGGCTCGGCAAGTCGCACCGGCGCGCCCACGATCTCGGCGAGTCCGACCGCGGCGAGCCCCCGGATCACCAGCCACGAGGGATCGAACTCGAACCGTCGCATGCTGAATTTCGGCGCGCGCGGATGCGCGTGATGGTTGTTGTGCAGGCTCTCCCCCGCCGTCATCCAGGCGAGCGCCCGGGAGTTGTAGGCGGTGTTGCCGAAGTTCTGCCCGCCCCGCCAGTGCCCCAGGCCGTTGATCAGCGGCGCGAGCACGAAGACATACAGCACCGCGTGCACCAGCCCGGCCGCCAGGCCCACCCAGACGCCGAACACCAGGCACAGGAGGCCGATCCCGAGCGCAAGGCCGGTCAGCCCCCGCGAGAACGCCACGCGATCCAGCCAGTCCTCGGCGATATCCGGGGCAAACGTGCGGAGGGTGGCGGGGTTCCGCGCCTCCCGCGCATAGTAGTACACGTTCCAGAGCTGGATATTCCAGAAGCCGAACAGTCGTGGGCTGTGCGGATCGCCCTCTCGGTCCGTGAACGCGTGGTGCTTGCGGTGCACCGCGACCCACTCGCGCCGACTCTGGCCGGTGGTGAGCCAGAGGAGGACCCGGAAGCAGGTATCCGTGACCGGATGCAGCCGGATCGCCCGGTGCGCGAGGCCGCGGTGCAGGTACACCGACGTCGCGATCACCGCGATCTCGGCCAGAGCCAGCGCGACGAGCGGGGCGATCCACATGTGCTGCAGCACGGGGGGCTCCATTCAGGATCTCGAGTGGATCAGCTCCGCGCAGCTGATCACGACGCCCTCAGGATCCGGGATCTCGAAATACCGCTCTCCCCATTCCGCATCCCGGGGCGCGGTGGGGGCGAGGCCCTTCCCGACCAGATCGCGGTGCAGCGCGTCCACCCCGCGCACGCGAAGGATCACGCGATGCCCGACCCCCCCGCCGCTCGTCGCGGCCCGGCGGAGGTTGACGACACTCTGCCCCGCCCGCATCGTGGTGAACGGGGCGTCGGCGCCGCCGAAGGACACGTCGAACCCGAGCTTGGCGTAGAACGCCACCGACTCCGCCATCTCGCGCACCGCCAGCGTCACTCCGCTGATGTGGTCGATCGACCACGCCGACACGTTCACCCCGATCGGCCCGTCACCGGCCACGCCACCGCCCACAGGCCCCCCCATGGGATCACTCTAGTGCGGCGCCGGCGGCCGGCCTATTGGACGTTGGTCCAATGGATGCGCAACCGGCGATTGTTACGATAGAGAGCACGAGTTTGGAGAGCGCACTTCAACACGACGATGGAGAGTGCCATGCTGCCGCAGCTACCGAAGGACGAAGATCGACCGGTTTGCCACGGATGCGGCCAGGCCAAGTTTCTCCCCTACTCCATCCGCACCGGCGAGCCGGCCACCGCCAAGGCGCGTGGCTACTGCTCGATCGCGTGTGCCCAGCGTCATTCGCCCGGCTTCACCGGCAAGGACCTCCGCCAGTGACGCCGCCGAGCAAGAAGGCATCCGCGCGGCTCACCTCGCCGAACCAGGAAGCCTCCGCCGCCGCCGCGGAGTCCCGGACGGCCAGTCGCGGCAAGGCGGCCGGCTCGAGCTCGGCGGCGAACGCGGCCAAGCGGCAGTCTCAGAAGAGTCAGGCCGCCGCGATCCAGGGCCACATGCGGGCGAGCGGGCAGCGCCGCCAGGCCAAGCGCGACGCCCGGTAGGCGTTCGCCCCCCGGGTCACTCCACCCCGGCGAGCTGGAGCTCCTCGGCGCGGTGACAGCCGACGAAGTGGCCGGGCGAGAGCTCGCGCCACGACGGCGCCTGCGTCCGGCACACGTCGATCGCGTGTGGGCAGCGGGGATGGAAGTAGCAGCCGCCCGGCGGCGCCGCCGGATTCGCGACCTCTCCCTGCAGGACGATGCGCTGCGCGCGCATGCGGGGATCCGGCTCCGGCACCGCGGACAGGAGCGCAGCGGTATACGGGTGCTTGGGTCGGCTGAACAGCTCTTCCGTCGGGGCCAGCTCCACCATGCGACCCACGTACATGACGGCCACCCGGCTGCTGATGTGCCGGACCACGCTCAGGTCGTGCGCCACGAAGAGATAGGTCAGGCGAAGCTCCGATTGTAGATCCTGCAGCAGGTTCAGGATCTGGGCCTGCACCGAGACGTCGAGCGCCGAGACGGGCTCGTCGGCGACCACCAGGCGCGGGCGCAGGGCCAGCGCCCGCGCGATCCCGATGCGCTGGCGCTCGCCGCCGCTGAACGCGTGCGGGAACCGCCGCATGTACTCGGGCCGCAGCCCCACGCGGCGCAGCAGGTCCGCCACCCGCTCCTCCCGCTCGCGCCGGCTCCGGAGCCCGTGGACGAGCAGCGGCTCCCCGACCAGGTCGAGGAGCGTCATCCGCGGATTGAGCGAAGTGAACGGGTCCTGGAAGATCATCTGCATCTCGCGGCGCAGCGCCCGGAGCCCCGCCCGCGCGAGCTTGCCCACCTCGACCACCGAGCCGTCCGCCACCCGCATGAAGACCTGGCCCGCGGTCGGCTCGATCGCCCGCAGGATGCAGCGCGCGGTCGTGGTCTTCCCGCAGCCGCTCTCCCCGACCAGGCCGAGGGTCTCGCCCTCGTCGATGTGGAAGTCCACCCCGTCCACCGCGCGGACGTGGCCCACCGTGCGCTTCAGAAAGCCCTTCCGGATCGGAAAGAGCTTCTGGAGCCCGGCCACCCGCAGGAGAGGCGGTCGGGGCGCGGTCATTCGTAGAGGAAGCAGCTCACCGCGTGCTGGTCGCCCACCGGGCGCAGGATCGGCGCCTCCCGGTCGCATCGCCCGGCCATGAACTCCGGACAGCGCGGGTGGAAGGGGCAGCCGCTCGGCCGATCGTAGGGATGCGGCACCGCGCCCGCGATCGGGGTGAGCCGCTCCCGCGTGCGCGACCGGATGCGGGGGATCGAGCGGAGCAGCGCCCGCGTGTACGGGTGCCGCGGGGCGTGGAAGATCGCGTCCACCGGGGCCTGCTCCACCACCCGGCCCAGATACATCACCGCCACGTCGGTGGCCATCTCCGCGACCACTCCCAGGTCGTGGGTGATCAGCATGATCGCCATGCCGTCTTCCTGCTGAAGCCGGCGCATCAGGTCGAGGATCTGGGTCTGGGTGGTCACGTCGAGCGCGGTGGTGGGCTCGTCCGCGATCAGCAGGGTCGGCTCGCAGGAGAGCGCCATCGCGATCATCGCGCGCTGCCGCAGGCCGCCGCTGAGCTGGTTGGAGAGCTGATCGATGCGCTCCTCCGGCGACGACACCCCCACCCGCCGCAGCATCTCGATCGCCCGCTCGCGCGCGGCCTGGCGGCCGAGGGGCTGATGCAGCCGGATCGCCTCGACGATCTGGCTGCCCACGGTGTGGACCGGACTGAACGAGGACATCGGCTCCTGAAAGATGAGCGCGATCTCCGCCCCCCGGATCGCGCGCATCAGCGCGCCGTTCGGCTCGAGCGTGGCCAGGTCCACCACCGGCCCCGCTCCGTTGCCACCGGACGGCCGCCTGAAGTGAATCTCCCCCTCGACGATCCGCCCCGGCCGATCGACTATCCTCATGATGGATCTCGCGGTGATGCTCTTGCCGCACCCGCTCTCCCCCACGATCCCGAGCGTCGCCCCCGGCGCCATCTCGAAGCTGACCCCATCCACCGCCCGCACGGTTCCCTCATCCTGCGTGAAGTACGTCTTGAGGTTCCGCACCGACAGCAAAGGCTGAGGCGCGTCCGTCATACAAACCGCTCCGAGCGCCGGCTTCGCCGGCGCAATCCCAGGGGGAGGCAGGTCGTCCAGCGGGCACTGCCCGCTGAACGACCGTCGGAAGGGGGACGGAGTCCCCCTCCGAGAATCTCAGCGGCCATAGGGGTCCGCGGCGTCCCGCAGGCCGTCGCCCAGGAAATTGAAGGCCATGACCGCGATGATCACCGGCACCGCGGGGAGCATGAGCCACGGCGAGATCGCGACGGTCTGGACGTTCTGCGCCTGCTGCAGCAGCACGCCCCAGCTGATCGCGGGCGGCCGCAGGCCCAGCCCCAGGAAGCTCAACGCGGTCTCGCTGATGATCATCGCGGGCAGCGCCAGCGTGGTGGCCGCGATGATGTGGCTCATGAACGACGGCACCATGTGGACGAAGATCGTCCGCATCTGGCTGCACCCGACCAGCCGGGCCGAGACCACGAAGTCCTCCTCGCGCATGGCGAGGAAGCGCCCGCGCACCACGCGGGCCAGCTCCGTCCATCCCAGCAGCGAGATGATGATCGTGATGGCGAAGTAGACTTGCAAGACCGACCAGTCCCGCGGCAGCGCCGCCGCGAGCCCCATCCACAGGGGGATCGTCGGGATGGATCGGAGGATCTCGATGGTGCGCTGGATGACGGTGTCGGCCATCCCGCCGTAGAAACCTGAGAACCCGCCCAGGACCACGCCCAGGATCAGGCTCACCGTGACGCCGAACAGCCCGATCGTGAGGGAGATCCGCGTGCCGTACATCAACCGCGACCAGAGATCCCGTCCCTGCACGTCCGTGCCGAGCAAGAACACCGCCTGGGTGGCGTCGGCCCCGCCATCCACCCCGATGAGATGCCGGCTGGTCGGGATCAGCCCGAAGAGGCGGTACTCGAATCCCTCGGCAAAGAACCGGATCGCGATCTTCCGCTCCGGATCCGCCACATAGACACGCTTGAAGGTCTGCGGATCGCGCGCGCCCTTCAGCCCGTACACGTGAGGGCTCAGACGCCCCCCGGCGAGCCAGTACACGCGCTGCGGGGGCATGAGCGAGCGGTGGGCCTCCGATGCGTTGGGGTCAGCGTAGGCGAGGAAGTCCGCGCCGAGCACGATCATGTAAAAGCCCACCACGACCACCGCGCTGGCCACGGCCACCTTGTGCTTGCGGAACCGCCACCACATCAGCTGCCACTGCGAGGCGACGAAGATGCGCTGCTCCCGCGTGTCGGCCACCGCGGCCGGCCCGCCGAGGGGCGAGCCGCCGCGCTCGAGGATCGCCTCCGGCTCGGCCATCACGTCTCCTCCAGGCGGATCCGCGGATCGATCAGCACGAGCACGATGTCCGAGATCAGCGTCCCGATCACCGTCATGACCCCGAGCAGGAGCACGATGGTCCCGGCCAGGAACATGTCCTGGGCGATGAGGGCCTTCAGCAGCAGCGGGCCCACCGTCGGCAACCCGAGCACGAGCGACACGATGATGCTGCCCGACACGATGTACGGCAGGGTGTAGCCGATCGTGCTCGCGAACGGGTTGAGCGCCACGCGCACCGGATAACGCAGGATCACCCGGGTCTCCGACAGCCCCTTCGAGCGGGCGGTGACCACGTAGGGCTTGCGCAGCTCGTCCAGCAGGTTCGCGCGCATGATCCGGATCTGCTGCGCGGTGCCGGCCAGGCCCAGGATCACGGCGGGGATCGGCAGGTGCTTGGCCAGGTCCCACGCCCGCGCCCCGCTCCACTCCGCGTCCTGGAACTCCGGCGAGAACAGCCCGCCGATGTGGGCGTTGAACAGCACGAAGCCCAGGTAGAGCAGCACCAGGGCGAGCAGGAAGTTCGGCACCGCGAGCCCGATGAACCCGATGAAGGTCGCCACGTAGTCGCCCACCGAGTACTGCCGGACCGCGGAGTAGATGCCGATGGGCAGGGCCAGCACCCAGGTGAGGATCAGGGCCGCCACCGAGACGATCACGGTCAGCCACAGGCGCTCCCCGATCACCTCGGTGACCGGGCGTCGCCACTCCATGGACATGCCGAAGTTCCCCTGGACGATCAGCCGCATCCACTTGAAGTACTGCACGTAGATCGGCTGACCCAGGCCGTACTGGATCCGGAGGTTCTGGGCCTCCTCGTCGGTGACCACGCTGCCCATCGACGCCATCTGGGCGATGTAGGAGGTGACGTAGTCGCCCGGCGGGAGCTGGATGATGGCGAAGGCCAGGACGGAGATCGCCCAGACGGTGAAGATCCCGAGGAGAGCGCGGCGGCCGATGTAGGCGAGCATGGGTCGGAGCCCGGGTCACTCCCCTCACTCGACCCTCTCCCCGGTGGAGAGAGGGTCGAGTGAGGGGGCGCGACCCAATTAGTTCTTGTAGAAGAACGTCGCCGGGCGCGAGATGCCCGGGGTCTTGCCGTCCGGGCTGTTGTACTGGCGCGACGGGATGTTGCCCATGTTGTTCTTGACCACCCGCACGCCCATGGAGGCCGGCCCCATGCCGATCACGCCGATGATGTAGACCTCCTCCGCCGCGATCTTCCAGATATCCTTGCCGAGCTGGATCCGCTCCTTCTCGGGCACGCCGAAGGCCTTCTTCCACTTCTCCATCAGCTCCTTCATCCGCGGCTCGGGCTCCTTGCCCTGCGCGCCGGCGGAGTGGAACCACTTGACGTAGAGGGGCCCGGACGAGGCGACCGCGGCGAGCTCGAAGGGAAACACGTGGAGCGGGAAGGTGAAGAGGTGCTCGCTGCCGTCGTTGTTCCACGCGCCGAGCTGCTGCTCGTTCGCCGCGGTCCGCTTGAGCGCGAGGCTCCGCTCGACTTCCTGCACCGTGAGGTCGATGCCGATCTTCTTCCACTGCTCGCGGATCATCTCGGCGATCTGGGTGTACTGCACGAACTGGCCCCCGAGCGTCATGATCTCGATGCGCAGCCGGCCCTTGCCGTCCGCGCGCAGGCGGTAGCC
>CAMLFJ010000031.1 GCA_946479205.1 uncultured bacterium
CGGCCGCCGCCGCGGTCAAGCCCGCCCCCGCGCCGGAGATCCGGCCGACCCCGCGCCCCGAGCCCGCGCCGGTTGCCGCGAAGCCTCAGCCGGCCGAGGTCGTTCCGCCGCCCCAGCGCGCGTCGACCACACCTCCCGCGCGCAACGTATCGGCTCCGGAGAGCAGCGCGCGCGCCCCCGAGCCCCCGCGCGCGGTCGAGACGGTCCGGCCGCCCGCCCCCCCGGCTCCGCGCCCGGCCGAGCCGGCTCGCGCGGCCGAGAGCGCCGACGCCACCGACGGCTCCGCCGCGGTGGACTGGCTGCTCAAGGGCCGCCGGTAACCCCCTACCCGCTCCACTCCGGGTAGGTCTGCGGGGAGAGCTGGTCGGCGCTACGCCCGGCCCAGTCCCCCTTGGCCATGCGCGGCCACATGCGGTCGCCGGCCGCCTGCAGCGCGGCCAGGATCGCCCTCTCGTCGGCGGCAAGCACGCGACCGCCGTCCACCACCATTCGCCCGTTGACGTAGACCCGGTCCACGTCCTCGTCGGTCGCGTTGTAGACCAGGTTCTTGATGGGGTCGCGCAGCGGGGTCATCCGCCACGACGTGCCCTTCCACAGCACGAGGTCGGCCTTGGCCCCGGGGGCGATGCGCCCGAGGTCGTCGCGCCCGAGCGCGCGGGCCCCGCCAAGGGTGGCCGCGTCGAAGGCGTGCGCGGCGGTGGTGGCCTCGGTATTGCGCTCCATCATCTTCGAGCACACCGCGGCCCAGCGCATCGCCTCGATCACGCTCTGCGGATTGGTGTCGGTGCCGAGCGACATGTTGATGCCGGCGGCACGGTAGGCCGCGAACGACTCCATGGCCACGCCCCGCCGCGCGAAGACCCAGACCGCGTGGGCCACCGAGCAGCCCGCGTCCGCCATGATCGCCACGTCCCCCGCCGGATAGTTCGTCCAGGACGAGCCGCCGACGATGATCGCGTGGCCCAGGATGGTATTCGACCCGAGCACACCCAGCTCGCGCATCCAGGCGATCGGCGTCTTGCCGTGGCGGGCCACCATCTCGTTGAACTCCACCACCGACTGCGAGGTGTGCACCTGGTACGGCACGCGCGCCTCATCCGCGAAGCGCTTGGCTTCCTTGAGCAGGGCGGGCGAGCAGGTGTCGATCTGGGCGGGCGAGAAGAAGCAGCGCACGAGCCCGCCGTGGGCGCCGTCATGCTTCGCGTGGAACTCCACCGCGCGGAGCAGCCCCTGCCGGCCCTGCGCCTCGTTCCATTCCCACTCCACGCGCTTGCCGTCCCGCGTGAGCCAGCGTCCGGACCGGAAGGCCTGGCCCATGTACACGCGGATCCCGTAGTGGGCGGCGCGCTCGACCACGTACTCCCCGAGCCCGCCGATCTCCATGACGGTGGTGACCCCGCCCCGCAGCAGCTCGGCCATCGAGAAGTCCACGCACGCGCGGCCGCCCTCCTCGTCCTGCCCCTCGCTGCGCACCGGCAACATCTCGAAGAGGCCGGAGTACCAGAACTGTGGCGTGCCCCGATCCTCGATGAACGAGCGGTCCAGTGGTGAGCCGCCGATATGGGCATGGGTGGAGATCAAGCCCGGGGTGAGGACCCGGTCGCGGGCGTCCACCGTCTCGTCCACGGTGCCGTCGAACCGGGGCCCGACGTGGAGGATGTGGTCGCCCTCCATCACCACGACCCCGTCCCGTAGCAGCCGGTGGCCGCGGCCGTCGAAGGCGAGAATGTGACCGGCCCGGATCGCGGTGCGCTTCGTCGCACTCATGGAGGTGGCGCGCCGAGACTAGCCGCGCTCCCGGGACAAAGTCAAGGCGCGGTAAGATGCCTGCATGCCACTCCTTCGCCCGCGCCGCCTCGCTCCGGGTCAGACCATCGGGATGGTGGCGCCGTCGGCGGCGCCCAACGACCCCGAGCGCATCCGCTTCGCCATCGACACGGTGGAGTCGCTCGGCTTCAAGGTGAAGCCCGGCGCGCATCTCTTCGCTCGCGACGGCTACCTGGCCGGCTCCGACGCGGCCCGCGCCGACGATCTCAACGCGATGTTCGCCGATGACGGCGTGGACGCGATCTGGTGCGTGCGGGGCGGCTACGGGGCGTCGCGGATCCTGCCCGCGCTGGATTACGCGCTCATGCAGCGGAAGCCCAAGGCCCTCATCGGCTACAGCGACATCACCGCGCTCCACATGGCGATCCACCGCCACGCCGGCCTCGTCACCTTCCACGGGCCGGTGGCCTTCCGCGCGTTCACGCCCTACTCGCTCGGCGAGATCAAGCGCGTGCTGTGGACTCCGCAGACGCCGGTGCGCCTCGGCGGTCCCCCGCCCTTCCCGCGGGCCGAGGGCTGGCTGGACGGGGAGAACCGGGTGGCCACGCTCGTGCCGGGCAAGGCGCGCGGCCGGCTGCTCGGGGGCAACCTGTGCCTGATGTCGCACCTCTGCGGCACGCCCTACTTCCCCGACCTGCACGGCGCCATCCTGTTCCTGGAGGACGTCGAGGAGGCCTACTACCGCATCGACCGGATGCTGACGCAGCTCTGGCTGTCGGGCGCGCTCGCGGGGGTCGCGGGCGTGGCATTCGGGAAGTTCACGAACTGCAACCCCTCACAGTTCTTCCTGCAGAACCGGCCGCTCGAGGACATCCTGGCCGAGCGCTGCCGGGCCCTGGGCGTGCCCACAATCTCCGGCATCATGGTCGGCCACATCGAGGATCAGACCACGCTCCCGGTCGGCTGCCTGGCCGAGCTCGACGCCGACGCGGGCACGCTCACCCTGCTCGAGCCGGGAGTGAGCTAGCAGCCCCCCACCCTCTCCCCTAGGGGGAGAGGGCAGGGTGAGGGGTTTCCAGCCGGGTCAGTTGCTGCGGCCGATCATCCGGTGCAGCTCCGCCAGCGGGACGATGCGCCCGTGCAGTGGCAGGAGCCGATCCACCCCGAGGTTGAGGCGGGCGATGCTGTCGGCGAGGTGGACGCTCAGCGGATTGATGATCGCGGGCACCGGCGCGTTCGGCGGGCCGGGGGTGAAGGCGTCGGCCTGGATCAGGAGGCGCTCCGCCGGCAGGTAGATCATCAGCATGCCGTCGGCGTGCGTGCTCCCCGCCATGTGATGGAGCTCGACGCTGCGCGTTCCGTCGGTGAGCACGCGCTTGTCGCGCACCCCCTCCACCGCGACCTTCCGGCGCGCGGCCTGCTGCCGGTCCGGCGTCATGGCCGCGGGAGCCGCGAGGGCGCCCTCGAAGAAGGCCCGGGAGGTCTCGTGGGTGATCACGGTGACCCCCTCCGCCGCGAAGGCGCGGAGGCCGCCCGCGTGGTCGAAGTGGTGGTGACTGTTGACCACGTAGCGGATCGGCTTGCCGGGCACGAGCCGGCGCGCCTCCGCGATCACCGCGACCGCTCGCTCGTCGTTCAGCGGAGACTCCACCACCACCGTGTGGTCGGCCATCTCGATCACCACGCTGTGATGGCTGCCGCCGGCCACGTACCACACGCCCGGCGCGGCCAGATCGCTGGCGACCCGCGCGTAGGGCATGGTCGCGGCGCGGATGGCGTCCGGCACCGCGATCTCCACCGGCGCGTTGGGCTTCACGTCGCTCACCGTCAGGTCCGCGGCCGGGAAGCCGCCGGCGGCCTGGCGAATGCGCATCGGGAACTTCACGCCGCCGAAGTCGCGGTAGTCGGCGTAGGTCACCTCCACCGGCATGTCGCCCACCACCGCGTTGGAGAGGGCCGCCTCGACCCGTTCGACCATGCCGCGATCGTCGAGCGTGGCCTTGATCGAGTAGCGCCCGGGCACCGCGAAGGCCACGGTACGGCCCTGCACGGTGGCGTTGTTGGCCATGGCCGCCTTGATGACGCCGTGGGGCGTGGCCCAGAGCTGGAGCTGCCGCTCGATCAGGGCCACCGGGGCCGGCGCCACCGTCTCGCCGGTCACGTTCCACGCAAAATCCCCGCTCACCACCTGGATCGTGCGGATTTCACCGACCGCGGGGATGCCGCCGCCCCGCGGCGGCATCTCGGCCCGCGAGCGGAGCTGCTCCTCGCGCAGCGAGGCCGTCTCGTAGTTCACCGCGCGGCTGAACGTCGGGATGTTGAAGCGCGGCCACGCCGCGCCCGGCACCGTGCTCTGCCCGACCGCGAAGTTGACGCCGCTGGCCGCGTAGGTGAGGGACTTGAGGTTGTCGGCGCCGAGCGCCTGGGCGGCGCCCTGGAGCGTCGCCCGCGCATCCTGGGCCGCGGCGGAAAGCGGGAGGCACAGCAGAACCATGGTGATCAGCGCGACGACTCTTCCCATCTCGGGCCTCCTTGCCGGTGGTGGGTCGGGATCGTGCCGGGAGCTGCCGTCGGGATACTACCAGAAACGCCGCAGCTCGTCGGCGACGTCATCGGGCCGCTCGAGCTGCCACCAGTGCGAGCAGCCGGGGAGCGAGACGAACCGCGCCCCGGTGCGCTCGGCCAGGCGCGCGCCGAAGCGCGGCGCCGCGTAGGGATCCCGCTCGCCCCAGAGCACGAGGCCCGGCGCGGTGACGCGCCGCAGATCGTCGGTCCACTCGGTGCCCACGTGCACCGCCGAGCGATAGAGGGCGAGGATGCAGCGCTTCATGGTGGGATCCACGTGACGGCCCGCCTCCGCCGCGTCGGCATCCGGGACCCCCGCGGCGACCAGGGCCTGCTGGAGCGCCGCGGGCGTCATGCTCTCCATCACCCGCTCGCCCATCCCCGGTGTCTGGAAGGCGCGCGCGGCCGGGTGCCACTCGTAGTCGGGATCGAGCGGCGCCCCGCCCACCGCCCAGCTCCGCACCGCCTCGGGGCGCAGCGAGACCGCGCGTGTCACCAGCAACGCGCCCCAGTCGTGGCCGACGAGGTCGATGGGCGCGGGCTGGCGCGCAATCTCGCCCAGCAGCCAGTCGACGTAGGCGTCCTTGGTCGCGCCGAAGCCCTCGGGCACCGGGCAGCCGAAGCCCGGCAGGGATAGCGTGACGACGTCCTTCCGGGTGAGACGCGAAGCGAGAGCGGTCCAGACGCGGTGGGTGTCGGGAACTCCGTGGACGAAAACGGCGGGCATTCTGGGCGGCATCCTAGGGACGCCGGCCCGGCGAGTCAAGCGAGGACGCTACGAGAGATCTTCGGGCTCTTCGAGGTCTACCGAGTCGGGTTCGTCCGGCGCGGGCTGCGAGAAGTCCTCGGGCGCGGGGGCCAGCAGCCACGCGGCCACCTCGTAGAGGCCGGACGGCATCGGGTCACCCACCGTCGTGAACAGCTCCTGCGCCTCGGCCAGGCTCATCACGCACACGTCCGAGGTGGTGCGCCCCTCGCGGGCCTTGCGCATCAGTCGCGCCTGGTTCGTGGTGGTCACCAGCCACATCATCGCGCCCGGCAGGTAGTCGAGACGGACCGCGAGAACGTCGCCGTGCGCGAGGAGGCTCTCGTAGAACTCCCGGCCCCGCCGGGAGAGCGTCCGGTGGTGCCTCAGAACCTCCTGCAACGTGACCACGCTCGGAGTCATTGTGTGCCTGCCTGCCCGAGCGAGAGAGCAAGCGCCGCGCCACTGAGCGAACATATTTAGACTCAAGTACTTACAGATCAGAGGGGGCGTGAGGTGCAGGCGGGTATTGTCAGCCGGGGTGCCGAAGAATGCCAGGCCCCGGGCCGAACAGATGGCGATTCACCTTCACGGTCGCCGCCACGTAGCCGGGCTCGAGATGCTCGATGCGGCTTCGTACCTGCTCGTGCAGCCGGGGCAGTGCGTGGAAGGGCACCGCCGGGTAGGCGTGGTGCTCGGAGTGGTACGGCATGTTCCACGCGAAGAGACGGACGAGCGCCAGCGTGAGCGTGGTGCGCGTGTTCTCGAGGCAGTCGCGCGTGACCCCGCAGCCGGTGTGCTCGGCCAGCAGGTAGGGCCGCAGGAACGCCTGGCCGACCATCCACGGCGCGATCCAGACCAGCAGCGCGATAGGCGTGCCGGCCAGCCCCGAGGCCGCCGCCACCACCGCATAGCCGGCGAGATAGGCCCGCGCCTCGACGATGAGGGGCCGACGCTCGGGGGGCGCCATCCACGGCCGGTCCGCTCGGCCGGCGGCGAGCCGCAACATGTCCCCGATGCGGCGGATCGCGTTGGGGAGCCCGGTCAGCACGAGGAGGTAGACCGGCCAAGAGGCGGGCTTCGGGAAGAACAGCTCGGGATCGAGCGAAGGATCCTGGGTGTGGCGGTGATGCTCCCAGTGGTACACGCGGTAGTTCCGGTACGGCCAGAACGTGAGGAACCCGGCGAGCGTGCCGACCGCCGCGTTCAGCCAGCGCGTGCGGAAGGCGGTGCGGTGCGCGGTCTCGTGGAACGCGCAGAAGATGAACGCGAGCACGTAGCCGTGCGCGACCAGCAGGGGCAGGATCCAGAGGGTGGCGCGGAATCGCCACAGGAGCGTCCCGGTGAGCGCGAGCACGCCCAGGTGCCAGGATGCGCGCAGCAACGCGGGGCCATCGGTGCGCGCCATCAGCGCGTGGAGCTCCTCGCGCGGGAGCTGGTGGTCGGTGAAGCGGGCGAGCGTATCGTCGCTCACGGGCTCACGCGCGGGGGCGCATCCTCGTCCGGGCCGCCCCTATCTCGCGGCGGGCCTGGTGACCGCCGCGTAGATCATGTCCTTGAGCACGGCCCGGTACGGGACCCGCCACTTGGGCGACTGCATCATGAACACCACGAACATGTCCTCTTTCGGATCGACCCAGAAGTAGGTCCCGCCGGCCCCGCCCCAGTTGTACTCGCCGACCGACCCGGCCAGCGGCGACACGCCGGCGTCCTTGCGCACCGCGAAGCCAAGGCCGAAGCCGAAGCCGACCCCGGGGAGGTAGAGGGGACCCGGCGCGACCGAGGTGCCCACGTGATCGGCGGTCATGTACGCCACCGTCTTGGGCCCCAGCACCCGCTTGCCGTCGAGGCTGCCTCCGTTGAGCAGCATCTGGAGGAAGCGCGCGTAGTCCATCGCGGTGCTGACCATGCCGCCCCCGCCCGACTCCCACTTCTGGACCACGCGCGGGTCGTTGAAGTCGGCGTCGATACCGAAATTGCGATCGTTCGGGAACGGCTCGACGATGCGATCCTGCTTGGCGCGATCGATCACGTAGAAGCTGGTGCTGGTCATGCCGAGCGGATCCAGGAGCCGCTCCTTCTCGAATTGATAGAGCGACTGGCCGGAGATCACCTCGACGAGCCGTCCGAGCACGTCGGTCGAGTGGCTGTAGTCCCAGACGGTGCCCGGCTGGGAGGCGAGAGGCAGCTTGGCGAGCCGGTCGACCAGCTCCGCATTCGAGGGATAGTCGTTCCAGACCTTGGTGTCGACGTACATCTTCTTCACGAGGGTGTTGCCGAAGAACCCGTAGGTCAGCCCGGAGGTGTGCCGGAACAGATCCTGGATGGTCATGTTGCGCTGGGCGGGCACCAGCTCGAGGGTGGCCTTGCCGTCCGCGTCGGACTTCTCGACACCCACCTTGAGGCCGCCGAGCTGCGGGATGTACTTCGAGACGGGCTCGCTCAGGTTGAACTTGCCGTCCTCGAACAGCACCATCGCGGCCACCGAGGTGATCGCTTTGCTCATCGAATAGATCCGGAAGATCGAGTCCCTCGTCATCGGGGCCTTCGTCTCGGGATTGCGGGTCCCGACCGTGTCGAACCAGGCGATCTTGCCGTGCCGGGCCACCAGCAGGATCGCTCCCGGGATGACTCCCTTCTCGACGTCCGCCTTGAGCATCGCGGTGACCTTGTTGAGCCGCTCGGTCGAGAGCCCGACCTGCTCGGGCTTGGCGCTCGGCAGGCTCTGGGCCTGGGCGAGGGCGACAGTCGACAGGCACAACAGGATCGCCAGAAACACCATGCGCATTCTCATCGCTCTTCTCCTCGGATGTTGCGGAGTTGCCCGCGGCTCACGAGAGCCGCGGGCGGTCGCCCTCGACGATGATCCGCCACAGCACGCGGCTCTGGCTCCGGTCGTAGTCGCCGTGGGCGCGGTGCATCGTCGCGCGATCGTCGATGACCAGGACGTCGCCCTTGCGCCACACGTGGTGATAGACGATCTCCGGCCGGATCATCCGGTCGAGCAGGTCGCGCATGTAGGCCCGGCTCGCCTCGGGAGTCATCCCGGAGATGTGGGTGGCCTTGGAGATGTGAAAGTACACCGCCCTCGATCCGTGCACCGGATGCGTGCGCACCATCGGGTGCTCGATCGGCTTGCCGTACTTGTCCTGATCCTCCGGGCGCGTGTCCGCGTGCCCGTCCAGCCCGTTGAACGAGGTGAGCGCCTCGAGGCGCCCGCGCTCGTCCTCCGGCAGCGCGAGATAGGCCGCGCGCATGCTGGCCACGCTGGTGCCGCCGCCCGCGGTGGGGATCTCCTGTCCGTACAGGATGGTGGCGGCCGGCGGACGCTCGCGGTTGGTGTGATCGGTGTGCCACTGCTCGGCCGGCTGCTGGCCGTTGCGGTGCCAGATCAGCCCGATCAGGGGGAAGCCGGGCATGTTGTGCTGCGAGTAGTGCTGCTCCATGGGCGGGCCGAACGCCGAGGCGGCGGCCAGGTACTGGGCGGGCGTCAGCGACTGGTCGTGGAACACCAGGGCCAGGTGCTCGGCGAGCGCCTGGGACAGCGCGTGCCGGGTCGGCTCGTCCAGCGGGGCGCTCAGGTCCACGCCGGCGACCTCGGCCCCGAGCGCGGGATGAATGGGCGAGACCTTCACCGTGGTCATGGCGTGACGGCTCAGCGGCTCAGCCCAGGGGTCCCGGCGGGCACCGCGTAGAAGTTCATCGTCAGCGAGACCGCGGTGTAGTAGCCCATCAGCACGATCACGTCGGTGACGCCCTCGTGCCCGAGCGCGCCGACCGCGCGCTCGTAGAGAGTCTGCGGGACGAGGCGCCCGCCGGCGAGCGCCATCGCCATCTCGTAGATCACCTGCTCGCGCGCGTCGGCAAACGCGGCCGGCAGCCCGGCGACGATCGCCTCCACCGCCGCGGCGGGCAGGCCCACCTCCGCCCCGCGCTTCTCGTGCGCGGCGGTCGGGTAGGCCGAATGCCAGCGGCTGGTGATGACGAGGACCGCGATCTCCCGCTCGCGCTCGGACAGCGCAAACTCGCCCGGCGTGAAGTGCAGACCGAGCGGCGCCGCCGCTCGCAGCAGCTTGGGATTGTGCACCCACACCTTGTAGGGTCCGGGCAGCCGGCCGCGCGGACCCTCGACGAGTAACCGATATCCCTCCCGCTGATCCGCCGTCATCCGGTCGACCGGCAGCTCGGCGTAGCGTCCGAACGTGGGCATCTCGCTCATGCGCGGGCCCCTACTTCATCCGATCCTGTCGTCACACCGCCGACCGCGTAGGTGACGTTGGGCAGCGGGGTCGAGGGCACCGTGGTCGGGGCCGCCTTGGCCATCCGCTCCGCGACCGCCTTGGTGCTGTCCTCCTTGCGGGCCAGGGTCAGCGAAGCCGCCGAGTACGCCTTGAAGAAGGCGTTGTCGAGCGTGTGGATCGGCGCCCCGTTGCCCCGCAGCAGCGCCTGCCGCACCCCGTCGAGATCGACCACGACCGCGGTCACCGGGTAGCCCTTCTGCGCGCAGATCGCCACCGTGTCGCCCACCAGCTCGTTGGCGAGCGGCGCCGACAGCTTCTGCATGCTGACCAGCCCCTGGGCTCCGGATCCCGTCGCGATTCCCCCGATGATCAGCGCGATTGCCACCCCTGCCGCCACGATGCGTGGCATGCCGTCCCCCTCGTCGGTCATCCCGGTTAGACGTCTTGGTCGAGTCGCCGCCAGAGCCCCGCCGCAGCGGATCATACTCCAGCGGCAGGCTGGGAGCCCGCCCGCCTTCAGCTCGCGGAGGACACCTTCGCGACGCGCCTCCCCCGCACGAGCCGGACGAGCGGCGGCCCGCACAGCGCGGCGGCGGCGAGGATCAGGATCGTCGCCGACAGCGGGCGCGCCACGAGATCGACGACGCTGCCGCGGGTGAGGAAGAGCGCCTGGCGCAGCGTCTTCTCCATCATCGGGCCAAGCACGAGCGCCACCACCATCGGCGAGGGATCCACCTTGAGCTTCCGCAACGCGTACCCGAACACGCCGAAGATGACGAGCACCCACAGGTCAAGGAAACTGTTGCTGAGGCTGAAGGCGCCGACGAGGCAGAGCAGCAACACGAGGGTGGCGAGGAGGTGCTGCGGCAGGCGCAGCACGGTCACGAAGACGCCCACCAGGGGCAGATTCAGGATCAGCAACATGAGGTTGCCGATGTACATGCTCGCCACGAAGCCCCAGAAGACTTCCGGCCGCTGGCTGATCATGAGCGGCCCCGGCTGCAGGCCGTGGACCACGAGCGCGCCGAGCAGGATCGCGGTGGCCGGGGAGAACGGGATGCCCAGGGACAGGAGCGGCACCATCGCGCCGGCGGTGGCCCCGTTGTTGGCCGCCTCCGGCCCCGCCACGCCCTCGATCATGCCGGTGCCGAACTTCTCGGGCGTCTTGGACATCCGCTTCTCGACGGTGTACGCGATGAACGTCGACAGCACCGCGGCGGGTCCGGGCACGAGCCCGGTGAGAAAGCCGACCACCGAGCCGCGCGCGATCGGCATCGTCGAGCGCCGCCACTCCTCGCGGGTGGGCAGCAGCTCGCGGAGCTTCACGCTGGCGATCTGCGCCTTGGCGATCCCCTCCTCGGCGAGCAGCAGCACCTCGGCCACGCCGTAGACGCCCATGATCACCGGCACGAGCTCGACCCCCTGCGCGAGCTGGACGGAGCCGAACGTGAACCGTCGCAGCGCGGAGATCGAGTCCATCCCCACGGTTCCGAGGGCGAGGCCGAGCGCGACCATCACGAAGGCGGTCAGGATCGACCCACCCGACAGACGGGAGAGCAGCAGGATTCCTCCGAGCGTGATCGCGAAGTACTCCGGGGGGCCGAACTGGATGGCGACCTCGGCGAGCCAGCCCGCGGCCAGCATGATCCCGACGACCCCGAGGCTCCCGGCCACGAACGACCCCACCGCGGAAATGGTGAGGGCGGCGCCCGCCCGCCCCTTCTTGGTCATCTGGTAGCCGTCGAGCAGGGTGACGACGGAGCCGGCCTCGCCGGGGACGTTGACCAGGATGGACGTGGTCGAGCCCCCGTACATGGCCCCGTAGTAGATGCCCGCGAGCATGATCAGCGCGGTGGCCGGATGCATCGCGAAGGTGGACGGCAAGAGGAGCGCCATGGCCCCGACCGGCCCGATCCCGGGCAACACCCCGACGATGGTGCCCACCAGCACGCCGACGAAGCACGCGAACAGGTTGCTGGGCAGCAGCGCGATCGAGAATCCGTAGACGAGCCCGTCGAGCGGTCCCACGCCTCAGCTCACCAGGGCCCGCTCGGCAGCGGGACGTCGAGGAGCACCGCGAAGAGGCCGTACGAGCCCGCCGCGCTCAGCGCGCCCGCGAGCAGCGCGGCCGTCCAGCCGCTGCCGAGGTAACGTAGAACCACCGCGACGAACGCGAACGCCGCCGCCGGATAGCCGATCCAGGGCAGTCCGAGACAGAACGCCACCAGCGCCACCACCGAGATCACCACGCGGCGGCGCGAGGCCGCGTCCAGCCCGACCGCGTCCGTCTCGGCGGGCGGCGCGTTCCGGAAGGCGCTCACCGTCGCCCCCGCGGCCACCACGATCGCGAAGACCGCGACCATGACCGGATAGAACCCTGCGCCGGGCCGCTCGACCGCCCCGAAGGGCAGCCGCAGCGCGAGCGCCAGGTAGACGCCGGCGGCGGCGAGCAGGACGAGGGGAACGACCCGCGCGAGCACCTACTTCTTGATCATCCCGAGACGCTTGAGCACGTCGTTCCACTCCTTGTGCTCGCGCACGAGCTCCTGGCGAAGCTTGTCACCGCTCTTGTAGTCCAGGTCGACCCCGCGCGACTTCATGAGCGCGACGAACGACGGCTCTTCCATGGCCGCCTTCGCGGAATCGTGGAGCACCTTCAGCGCAGGTCCCGGCGTGCCCTTCGGCGCGGTGAGCACGAACCACGTGCCGATGCCGTCCCCGAGCCCCGCTTCCTTTCCGGTGGGCGCTTCCGGAAAGAAGGGGTGGCGCTGCGGGCTGGCGACCGCGAGCACGCGGAGCTTCTTGGCGTCGACCAGGGGCTTCACCTCGCCGGGCTGCGCCATGGCCGCGTCGATGTGGCCGCCCAGCAGCGCGGGGCTGGTCTCGCCCCAGCCCGAGAAGGGCACGTGCGTGGTCTTGAAGCCGCCGGGGATCTGCCAGCGCTCGAGCGTCAGATGGCTGATCGTCCCCTCGCCGGGCGAGCCGACGCGGAGCTTGCCGGGATTCGCCTTGGCCGCGGCCATGAACTCCTGCATGGTCTTCCACGGCGCGTCCGCCCTCACGGTGAGGAGCGTATAGAAGGTGATCGTGTTCAGGATGGGCTCGTAGTCGTCGGGCGTCTTGTAGGGGAGCTCGTTGAGCTGGGGATGGATCACCAGGGTCGAGTTCGGCGCGATGATGACGGTGTACCCGTCGGGCTTGGCTTGCGCGACTTCCGCCATGCCGACGGAGCCGCCGCCGCCCGGCCGGTTGAGGACGGCGACCCCCTTCGTGAACGTCTTCTTCATCGACTCGGCCATCGGGCGGGCCACGATATCCACCATCCCGCCGGCCGGATAGGCGACGACGATCGTCAGCGCCCGCTCTGGATAGTCGGCGGCCGCGGGCGCCACGAAGCCGAGGAACAGGACGGCGAGGAACGCGAACCGGAGCATGGATGTCCTCCCTCTCGGATAGGGTCTCGGCCGGGACAATACCAGAAAAGGCTGGAGCCGGGGGCGGGAGTTGAACGGGACCGCGCCCGCGGATAGGCTACTCACCGGAGGCGCACGATGCTACTTCAAGAAATGACGTGGCCGGAGATCGGCAACCTGTCGCGAGACCTTCCGGTGCTCGTGCCGGTGGCGGCGCTCGAACAGCATGGGCACCACATGCCGGTCTTCACCGACAGCATGTTGCTCGGGGAAGTCGTGCGGCGAGTCGGCGAGGCGATGACGGATCGCGTGTTGATCACCCCCCTCATGTGGCTGGGGAACTCGCATCACCACATGGACTTTCAGGGGACTCTGTCGGCCAGCCCGCGCGTCTATCTCGATCTCCTCAACGACATGGCCGAGAACCTGCTCGCCCACCGCTTCCGCCGGATCGTGTTCATCAACGGCCACGGCGGCAACACCACGCCGGGCAAGCAGGCCATCTTCGAGATCCGGCAGCGGCA
>CAMLFJ010000032.1 GCA_946479205.1 uncultured bacterium
CCGTGGTCGCGGCGGCGGCCCGCCTCGCCGCCGCCGGGCTCCCGTTCCACCTCGTGTTCGTCGGGCAGGGGCCGTTCGCCGAGCGCGTCCGCGGGCTGGTCCGGGCCGCCGGGCTCGCGGATCGCATCTCCCTCGTGGGCTTCGTGGACGATCTGCCCATGGTCATGGCGGCGCTCGACGTGGCGCTCTACTCCGCGCTCGAGTCCGACGGCATGTCGCGCGTGCTCTGGGAATATCTCGCCTCGGCCGTGCCCGTGGTGGCGACCCGCGTGGGCGTGGTGCCGGAGGTGCTCGAGGACGACGTCACCGCGCTGCTGGTTCCGGCCGGCGAGGCCGGCCCGCTCGCCGGCGCGATCGAGCGCCTCCTGCGCGATGCGCCCCTCCGCCGGCGGCTGGGCGGCGCCGGCGCCGACCTCGTGCGCAAGCGGTTCTCGGGCGCCCGGCTCGCCGAGCGCCTGACCGCGCTCTACCGGTCGCTCGCGGTCAGCTCGGCGCGGCCGGCCCGGTGAAGGTCTCGATCCTCTGCTTCGACGTCTCGGACAATGCACTGGGGCGCGCGTGGCTGCTGGCCCGGCTGCTGGAGCCGATCGGGGCCGTGGAGATCGTCGGGCCCCGGTTCGGCGCGACCGTCTGGGAGCCCGTGCTGGAAGAGTCCGTCCCGGTCCAGTCGATCCCGGGGGGGCGCTTCCCGGGCTTCGCGACGAAGCTGCCCGCCCTGGCCCGGATGGCCGACGGTGATCTGGTCTACGCGTCCAAGCCGAGGCTCACCAGCGCCGGCATCGGCTATCTCGCCCGTCTCGGCCGGCGCCGCCCGTTGCTCCTCGACATCGACGACTGGGAGGTCGGCTTCTTCCTCCGAGGCGGCGCATGGGGGACGATCGGGAGAGCGATGAATCTTTCCAATCCACGGGGCCTTGCCTGGACCTGGCTGATGGAGCGCCTGAGAGGAATCGCCGACGGCGTCACGGTCGCCTCCCGCTTCCTCGAGCAGCGATTCGGCGGCGTCCTGATCCCGCACGTCCGGGACACGGACCGCTGGGCTCCGGGCCGTGCCGACCCGGGCCTCGCGCGCGAGCGCCTGGGCGTGGAGAAGGAACGCGTCGTCATGTTCCTCGGGACGCCCCGCGGCTACAAGGGCGTCGAGGATCTGGCCGACGCGGTGGGCCGGCTCGGCAGGCCCGACGTCATCCTGGCCCTGGTCGGGACCGAGCCCGCCTCGGCCACCGGCCGTGCCCTGAGCGCCCGGCTTCCCGGCGTCCGCCTGGTCGGACGGGTCCCCATCGCCCAGGTCCCGGCCTACCTGGAGGCGGCCGACGTGGTCGTCGTCCCCCAGCGCGAGAGCAGCGACACCCGAGGTCAGGTGCCGGCGAAGATCTTCGATGCCATGGCCCTCGGCCGACCGATCGTCTCCACGAGGGTCTCGATGATCCCGGAGATCCTCGAGGGCTGCGGCGCGCTGGTCGCGCCCGGCGACGTGGCCGCGCTCGCCTCGGCCATCGGCCGCCTGCTCGATCGGCCCGACGAGGCGCGGGCGCTGGGCGAAGCGGCCCGCCGCCGGGCGGTGGACCGCTACAGCTTCGAGGCTGCCCGCCGCGCGCTCTTTCCCCTGGTGGAGCGGGCGCGGCGCATGGGGCGCTGATGCGGCTGGGCCTCATCTGCCGGCCGTTCTCCTTCCACGGCGGCGTCGAGACCGCGACCGCGGGTCTCCTCACCGCGCTGCGACACGCCGGCCACGACGTCGAGCTGATCAGCACGCGGCGGCAGGCGTCGGTGCCCGGCCTCGTGGTGCGCCGTGTCCCGACGCTCCGGCATCCCTCGGTGCTGCGCCTGATCTCGTTCGCGGTGGCCGCGCGGGCCGCGGCGGCACGCCACGGGTACGATCTCGTGCAGAGTCACGAACGCGGCCTGCGACAGGACCTCTATCGCGCGGGCGAGGGCTCCCACGCCGCCTACCTCGAGGCGATGGGGCGGAAGATCGCGGGCCTCGACCCGTACCACCGCCTGATCCTGGCCCTCGAGCGCCGGATCTTCCAGCTCCGCAGCGCGCGCCACGTGGTCGCGATCTCGCGGCGGGGGAAGGAGGAGATCGAGCGGCGCTACCGCACCGATCCGGCACGGGTCACCCTCATCTACAACGGCGTGGATCTCGAGCGGTTCCATCCCGACAACCGGGGCCGCCACCGCCGGCCCACGCGCCAGACGCTGCGTATTCCCGAGGGGGCCTGGACCGTGCTCTTCGTGGGATCGGGCTTCGAGCGCAAGGGGCTGGGCCCGCTGCTCGAGGCCTTCGCGCGCGGGACGGACGCGGGGAGCCGCCTCGTCGTCACCGGGAAAGGGGACGTGGCCCGCTACCAGAACCTGGCCGCCCGTCTCGGCATCGCGGAGCGCACGATCTGGACCGGGCCGAAGGAGGAGGTGGAGCGGCTCTACGCGGCCGCCGACGTCGTCGCGCTGCCCGCGCGGTACGAGCCCTTCGGCAACGTGCACCTCGAGGCTCTCGCCTCCGGCGTGCCGGTGCTCAGCAGCGCGCAGGCCGGCGGCTCCGAGATCGTGCGCAACGGGGACAACGGCTGGGTGGCCGTGGAGCCGACCGTCGGCCCCATCGCCGAGGGCCTGGCTGCGCTCCGCGACGTCCCGCCCGGCGGCTGGGCCGGGCCCGCGCGCGCCTCGGTCGAGCGGTTCACCTATGCCGCGCAGGCCCAGGCGTTCACCGCCCTGTACGGTCTCCTCCGCCGCTGATCGTCCGGCACCCGCCGGGGACGCCCGCTCCAAACCCTCCATTTTCATTGAACAATCGGGGGCACGGCCTTACACTGCGATTCAATGTCGAGTCATGCTGGGCGCCTGCGGCCCGCCGTGTTCATGGACCGCGACGGCTGCCTCACGGAGGAGGTGGGCTACGTCAACCACCCGAGCCGGATCCGCCTGCTGCCGCGCACCGTGGTGGCGGTCCGCCGGCTCAACGAGGCCGGGATCGCCGCGGTGATGGTCACGAACCAGGCCGGCGTGGCCCGTGGGTACTTCTCCGAGGACACGCTGCACGCCGCCAATCGCCGCATGGTCGGCGAGCTCGAGGCCGGCGGCGCGCGCCTCGACGGCCTCTACGTCTGCATGCATCACCCGCGCGAGGGCCAGCCGCCGTATCGGGCCGATTGCGACTGCCGCAAGCCGCGCCCCGGGCTCCTCACGCGCGCGGCGGCCGAGCTCGGTCTCGACCTGCGCGCCTCGGTGATGGTCGGCGACAAGCTCTCGGACGTGGCGGCGGGGCAGTCGGCGGGCGCCGCGGGCGTGCTCGTGCTCACCGGCTACGGGCGCGGGGAGTGGGAGTATCGGCCGCCCGGCGGTGAGATCAAGCCGGACCACGTGGCCGACGATCTGCTTGACGCGGTGAACTGGGCGGTGGAACGGACAGCCGCCCGCATCGCGGACGCGGGGCGCTGACGTGTTCCCGCTGCGACGACTCCAGGACGCGATCGCGCGCTTCCCCGGCCGGCGCATCGTGGTGGTCGGCGATCTCATCGCGGACGAGTACCTCTACGGCAAGCCCGCGCGCATCTCGCGCGAGGCGCCCGTCCTGATCCTGCGCTTCACCGACCGCGAGGTGCGACTGGGCGGCGCGGCCAACGCGGCCCACAACGTGCACGCCCTCGGCGCGACCGTCCTGCCGGTGGGCCTGCTCGGCCAGGACGGCGCGGGGGCCGAGGTGCACGCGCTCTTCCACCAGGCGGGCATGAGCACGGACGGGATCTCACGCGAGGCGGCGCGGCCCACCCCGGTCAAGACGCGCATCATGGCGGGCGGCTACGAATCCACGCGGCAGCAGGTGGTACGGCTCGACCGGGAGCCGGAGGGCGGCATCAGCGGCCCCGCGGAGACGCGACTGCTCGAGCGGCTCCAGGCGGTGGGCGCCGAGGCCGACGCCTTTCTCGTCTCGGACTACGGCTACGGCACCGTGACCCCGCGGGTGTACGAGACCGTGCTCGAGCTGGGCCGCGCGCGACAGGTGCCGGTGACGGTCGACAGCCGCTACGAGCTGCCCCGGTTCAAGGGCGCCACCGCGGCCACGCCCAACGAGCCGGAGGTGGAGGAGCTCACCGGCCAGGAACTCCACGACGAGCCCTCCGTCGAGAAGGCGGGGCGCGCGGTGCTCGAGCGGCTCGACGCGCGCGTGCTCCTCGTCACCCGGGGCAGTCGCGGCATGGCCCTCTTCGAGCGCGAGGGGCCGGTCACCTTCATGCCGATCCATGGGAGCGACGAGATCGCGGACGTCACGGGGGCGGGGGACACCGTGATCAGCACGTTCACGGTGGGACTGGCCGTGCGCGCGACGGCGGGCGAGGCGGCGTGGCTCGCCAACGTGGCGGGCGGCGTCGTGGTCATGAAGCGGGGCACCGCGACGGTGACGGTGGCCGAGCTGCTGGCCGCGCTGGCGAGCGATGGCGGCCGTCCTCAGCGTTGACGAGGCGGGCCGGCTCGCGTCCGCCTGGCGCGCGGCGGGCAAGCGGCTGGTCCTCGCCAACGGCTGCTTCGATCTCCTCCACGTCGGCCACGTCCGCTACCTCCAGGCCGCGCGGGCGCTCGGCGACGCGCTGGTGGTCGGCCTCAACTCCGACGCCTCGGTGCAGCGGCTCAAGGGCCCGGGCCGGCCGGTGATGCCGGCCGCGGAGCGCGCGGAGCTGCTCGCCGCGATCAGCGGGGTGGACGCGGTGGTCGTCTTCGAGGAGGACAGCGCCGACGCGCTGATCGCGCGCCTGCGGCCCGACGTGCACGCCAAGGGCACCGACTACACCGAGCAGAGCGTGCCCGAGCGCGGGACGGTGGAGGCGATGGGCGCCCGGGTCGCGATCGCGGGCGACCCCAAGACCCACTCCACCAAGGATCTGATCACGACCATCCTCACTCGCTTCGGCCGAACCAACCCATGACCGACCCGACACGGAACGGCCGGAATTGGGGGAGTGCGGGGGCCATTTCTGGGCCCCCGCATAAGACAGAGCCTGAAGACTTGAACGGGTGTCCGCAGTGAGACCCGAGCAACTGACCACCAAGATCGCGATCGTGAAGCTGTCGTCGCTCGGCGACGTCATCCACGCGATCCCGGTGGCGCGCGCGCTCCGCCGCGCGCGTCCCCGTATCCACCTGGCGTGGATCGTGGAGGCGCGCGAGTACGCCCTGCTGAAGGACCATCCGGACCTCGACACGGTGGTGCCGGTGGACACGCGGCTCTGGCGGCGGCTCCTCCGGCGCCCGTCGGGGGTGCGCGAGGTCCTGGGCAAGGTGGGCCGGCTGCGCGGCCGCATCCGCGCGGCCCGCTTCGACGTCGCGCTCGACCTGCAGGGCCTCATCAAGAGCGGGCTGCTCACCGCCTACACCGGCGCCCCCCTGCGCATCGGCTTCACCGCCGATCACTGTCGCGAGGGATTGAACTGCCTGTTCACCAACCGCCGCGTGCGGCCGCCCGCGGAGGCGGTGCACGTGGTGGATCAGTACCTGGCCCTGCTCGGCCCTCTCGGGATCCCGCCGGGTCCCGTCGAATTCCACGTGCCGATCCCGGCGCGGGCGACGCTGCGCATGGACGACTTCCTGGGCGAGCAGGGGGTGAAGAGCCGCGATCTGCTGGTGGCGGTGAATCCCGGCGCGGGCCGCGCGAACAAGCAGTGGCCGGTCGCGCACTTCCGGCGGCTCGCGGACCGGCTCGCCAGCGAGCCCAACGTGAAGGTCCTGATCCTGTGGGGCCCGGACGAGGTCCACATGGCGCGCCAGATCCGCGACGGATCGACCGCGCGCGCCATCCTCGCGCCGCCCACGGACCTGCACGAGCTGGCGGCCCTGCTCCGGCGCTGCTCGCTGATGGTCGCCAACGACACGGGCCCGCTGCACCTGGCCGCGGCCCTGGGAACACCGAGCCTCGGCCTCTTCGGGCCGACCCGCGCGGAGCGCAACGGCCCCTACGGGCCACACTGCCGCGGGATCCAGAGTCTCGACGGCACCATGGCGGGCCTCGCGCCGGAGGCCGCGGTGGACGCGGCCCTGGCCATGCTCGCCCTGCGCGAGACCGCGCCGTGAGCCGCCTCTCGGTGACCGTCATCGCGTGGAACGAGGAGGAGCGCCTGCGCGCCTGCCTGGAGAGCGTGGCCTGGGCGGACGAGATCGTGGTGGTGGACGCGGAGTCGGGCGACAAGACGGTGCAGATCGCGCACGAGTTCACCGACAAGGTCTCGGTGCGCCCCTGGCCCGGCTTCGCGGCCCAGAAGAACTTCGCCATCGATCAGGCGACCGGCGACTGGATCCTCTCGCTCGACGCCGACGAGCGGGTGACCCCCGAGCTGCGGGAGCGCATCCGGGCGATCCTCGAGGAGGACGGCCCGATGGACGGCTATGCGATCCCGCGGCGGAACATCTTCTGGGGGGCGTGGGTGCGCCACGGAGGCCTCTATCCCGACTACCAGCTTCGCCTCTTCCGGCGCCGGAGCGGCCGGTTCGTGGAGAACGCGGTCCACGAGTCGGTCACTGTGTCGGGGCGGGTGGAGACGCTCGCCGAGCCGATGCTGCACCATTCCTACCGGGACCTCGAGGACTTCGTCCGGCGCTCCAACCGCTACTCCACCCTCTCCGCGCAGGACTGGATCCGCCGGGGCCGCCGGGTCGGGCTCATGGGACTCGTGACTCGACCGCTCGGCCGCTTCTTTTCCATGTACATTGTTCACCGAGGCTTCCTGGACGGCTGGCGGGGGTTCGTGCTCGCCGTTCTCTACGCCGAGTACGTCTTCCTGCGCATGGCCAAGGTGTGGGAGACGCGGCGGGGCGGGAAGCCCGGAGAGGGTGACGAGACGTCATGACCGGATCGCGGGAACGCGTGCTGTCGGGGATGCGGCCGACCGGCCAGCTCCACCTCGGCAACTACCTGGGAGCGCTCGAGAACTGGGTCAAGCTCCAGGACGGCTTCGAGTGCTTCTACTTCGTGGCGAACTGGCACGTGCTCACCACCAACCCGGGCGGCATCGCCGAGGTCCCGCGCGACACCATCGAGATGGGCGCGGACTGGCTCGGGGCCGGGCTCGATCCCGAGAAGTCCACGCTCTTCATCCAGTCCCTGGTGCCGGAGCACGCCGAGCTGCACCTCCTCTTCTCGATGGCGGTGCCGGTGGCCTGGCTCGAGCGCGTCCCGACCTACAAGGAGATGGTGGAGCAGCTCGGCATCGAGTCGCCCTCCTACGGGCTGCTCGGCTACCCCTTGCTGCAGTCCGCCGACATCCTGATGTACAAGGCCCAGTGGGTGCCGGTGGGCGCCGACCAGGTGCCGCACATCGAGCTCACCCGCGAGGTCGCGCGCCGCTTCAACCACACCTGGAAGGCGGTGTTCCCGGAGCCGCAGGCCAAGCTCACCCAGATCCCGAAGGTGCCGGGCACCGACGGGCGGAAGATGTCGAAGTCCTACGGCAACGCGATCTATCTGTCCGACACCACCGAGGAGATCACCGCCAAGATCAAGCCGATGGTCACGGATCCCGCGCGCAAGCGCCGATCCGACCCCGGCAACCCCGACATCTGTCCCGTCTTCGACCTGCACCGGATCTTCACCCCCGACGGAGACCGCGAAGCCTGCGCGACCGGCTGCCGCACCGCCGGCATCGGCTGCCTCGACTGCAAGGGCGTGCTGCTCAAGCACATGCTGCCCCCGCTGGACGCCATCCGCGAGCGCCGCCAGCGCTTCGTCGAGAAGCCCCAGGCGATCGTCGACATCCTGCACGAGGGCTCCAAGCGCGCCCGCCGCGTCGCCCAGCAGACCATGCAGGAAGTCCGCGACGCGGTAAGACTGGAGCCATGATCAGCGCCGGAACGAGTGTCCGCGGAGTGGGGGAGTGCGGGGGCCATCTCTGGGCCCCCGCATTGAATAGATGAGCGCGCCCGAAACAACCACCGAAGGAGCCGTCCCGGAGTCCGGGCTCACGGTAAGAGTCGAATCATTCGTGGGCCCCCTCGACCTCCTCCTCCATCTCTGCCGCACCAACGAGATGGACCTCTCGAAGCTCTCGCTGCGCACCATCACCGACCAGTACCTCACCCACCTCGAGTCGGTGCGCTTCCAGGATCTGGAGACCGCCGGCTCCTTCATGGTGATGGCCGCGACCCTGATCTACCTCAAGTCGAAGCTCCTGCTGCCCGCCAACCCGGACGACCCGGACGAGCTGCTGGACGACGAAGGGGAGATGCTCAAGCGCGAGCTGGAGGAGCGCCTGCGCGAGTACGCCCGGGTCAAGGCGCTCGGGACCTGGCTCGCCGAGCGCGAGGCCGAGCAGACCCTCATCTACGGCCGCACCACCGCCGAGCTGCCGCCGCCCGAGGACATCCCGCTCGAGGATCTCTCGGTGCATCTCCTCCAGCGCGCGATGCAGCGGCTCATCGAGGACCAGAAGCGCCGGGTGCCGCGGCAGGTCGAGCCCAATCCACTCTCGGTGCTCGAGCGCATGAGCGAGATGGTCGAGCTGCTTCGCAGCACCTGGTCGCTGCTCTTCTCCTCGGTGGCGGGCCCCGAGCGCATCCGGGCCGAGTGGGTGGTGACGCTCCTCGCCCTGCTCGAGCTGGTCCGGCTGGGCGAGGCGCGGGCGCGGCAGGCCGAGCTGTTCGGTGAGATCGTCATCGAGCGGAACGCGGTCAGCGTGCGGGAACCCGCGCGCGCGATCGAGGAGCCGCCGGATCTGGACGAGCCGGCGGAGGCACGGCCGGAAGACGAACCACGACCCGAATCGGGGGAGCCCCTGAATGCCTGAGATCATCGACGTCGTCGAAGCCCTGCTCTTCGCCTCGGACACTCCGGTGGAGGCCTCTCGCATCCAGGAGGTGCTCGATCTCGAGTCGCCCGCGGTGGCCCGGGAGCTCGTGGAGAGCCTGCGCGGCCGCCTGGACGCGGAGGGGCGGGCCCTGCAGGTGATGGAGGTGGGCGGCGGCTTCCGCCTGGTGACGCGGCCGGAGATCGCGCCGTGGCTCGTGAAGCTCGCCCGCAGCCGCACCCGCTCGCGGCTCTCGCGCCCCTCGCTCGAGACGCTCGCGATCATCGGCTACCGCCAGCCGGTCTCGCGCCCCGAGGTGGACGCCATCCGCGGGGTCAACTCGGACGCGGTGCTCGAGAACCTGCTCGAGCGGCGCATGATCCGCATCGCGGGCCGCAAGGACTCGCCGGGGCGCCCGTTCCTCTACGAGACCACGCGCGAGTTCCTGGTCGCCTTCGGGCTGCGCGATCTCAACGACCTGCCGAAGGTGGAAGGCGAGCTGATCGTGCCCGAGCTCGCGGAGACCGCGGCCGCCCAGCTGACCGAGCCCGGGCCCGAGCACGAGGAGACGACCGCTGCCGACGATCCGGCTCAGCAAGATCCTGGCGCAGGCGGGGATCGCGTCCCGGCGAGCAGCTGAAGGGCTGCTCGCGGAGGGACGCGTCACCGTCAACGGTCGAGTCCGGCTCGAGCCGGGCGCCCAGGCGGATCCCGAGCAGGACCGCATCACGCTGGATGGCCGTCCGCTCCCCGGGCGCGCGCCGCTGCAGTATCTGCTGCTGCACAAGCTGCGCGGCTACGTCACCACGCGCCACGATCCCGCGGGCCGACCGGTGGTGCTCGACCTGCTTCCGTCCGCGGCGCGCGGCGTCTACCCGGTCGGACGCCTCGACATCGACGCGGAGGGGCTGCTCCTGCTCACCAATGACGGCGAGCTCGCCAACCGGCTGCTCCACCCGCGCTACGAGATCCCGCGCGTGTACGAGGTGGAGGTGCGCGGCCGCGTGGATCTCGCGGACCTGCCGCGATGGCGCCGCGGCGCGGTGCTGCCCGACGGCCCCGCGGTACCCAAGCGCGTCAGCCGGCTGTCGGTGGGCCCGCGCAGCACCCGGCTCAGCGTGACGTTCGCGGAAGGGCGCTACCGCGAGGTCAAGCGCTACTGCACCGCGCTCGGCCATCCGGTCGAGCGGCTCACGCGCGTGCAGTTCGGCCCGCTTCGCCTGGGCAACCTGGCTCCCGGGGCGCACCGCGCGCTGACCCGGGCCGAGCACGAGGCCCTTGATAGCTTGCGTGGGGGGTAGGGTTCCGCTATAGTGCCTGGGGTTACGCGACCGACGTGCTTCAGGAGCCCTCGATGAACCTGGACGATTGGCGATCCAGGATCAATAACCTCGACGAAGAGATCCTCAAACTCCTCAACCAGCGCGGTACCGCCGCCCTCCGGATCGGCGAGCTCAAGAGGCAGCAGGGTCTTCCGTACTACATTCCCGAGCGCGAAGCCCAGGTTCTCGACCGTCTCGTCGGATTGACCGGAGGTCCGCTCGCGGGCGAGGCGATTCGCGCCATCTGGCGGGAGATCCTCTCCGCCTCGCTCGCGCTCGAGCACCCGCTGCAGGTCGCGTACCTGGGCCCGCCCGGCACCTTCACGCACCAGGCCGCGACCCGCCGCTTCGGCTCCTCCGCCCAGCTGGTGGCGGTGCGCACCATCGCGGAGATCTTCGACGAGGTGGAGCGCAGCCGGGCCGAGTTCGGGGTGGTGCCGGTGGAGAACTCGACCGACGGGGCGGTCAACGTGACGCTCGACCGGCTCCTCGACTCCGACGTGACGATCACCGGCGAGATGACGCTCGACATCTCGCAGCACCTCATCTCGCGGGCGGCCGAGCTCGGCGAGATCAAGGTGGTGTGCTCGCATCCGCAGGGGCTCGCCCAGTGCCGCGGCTGGCTCGCCGCCCACCTGCCGGAGGCGGTCACCGAGGAGATGTCGTCCACCGCGGCGGCGGTGGAGCGCGCGCGCGACGACGCGACGGTGGCCGCGATCGCCTCCGACATGGCCGCGCAGGTGTTCGGGGTGCCCATCCTCCGCGGCCGCATCGAGGACAACCCCGCGAATTCCACCCGCTTCCTCCTGATCGGACGGCAGGCGGTCGCCCCGACCGGGCGGGACAAGACGTCGATCCTCTTCTCGATGAAGAACGAGCCGGGCGTGCTCTACAGCATCCTGAAGCCGTTCGCGGCCCACCGGCTCAATCTGACCAAGATCGAGTCCCGACCCACAAAACGTCGCCCCTGGGAGTACGTCAACTTCGTGGACTTCGAGGGGCATAGCGAGACCGAAAACGTCCGGAACGTGCTGGCCGAAGTCCGGGAGCGCTGCCAGTTCCTGAAGATCCTCGGCTCGTACCCGGCCGCGTGAGGAGCATCCGAACATGAGCTGTTCCTGGGAATCACTGGCCAACGATCACATCCTGGGCATCGCGCCCTACGAGCCCGGCAAGCCGATCGAGGAGCTCGAGCGCGAGCTCGGCATCAGCGACGTCATCAAGCTCGCCTCCAACGAGAACCCGCTCGCCCCGTCGGACCGGGTCATGAAGGCGATGCAGACCGCGCTCACCCACATCAACCGCTATCCGGACGGCAGCGGGTACTACCTGCGCCAGGCCATCGCGCGGCGCCACGGCCTCAGCTCCGATCAGGTCATCCTCGGCAACGGCTCCAACGACCTGATCGAGCTCATGGTGCGCGCGTTCCTGCGACCCGGGGAAGAGGCGGTGATCCCGCATCCCTCCTTCGTGGTCTACCCGATGATCGTGCAGGCGGTGGGCGGCATCCGGGTGGTGGTGACCCTCAAGGACCAGCGCCTGGATCTCGAGGCGATGGCCCGCGCGATCACCCCGATGACCAAGATGGTGTTCATCGCGAACCCGAACAACCCGACCGCGACCATCGTGACCGCCGACGAGGTCGAGCACTTCATGGCGCGGGTACCCGACAAGGTCATCGTGGTGTTCGACGAGGCCTACATCGAGTTCGCGCACGGGCCCGACTTCCCCGACTCGCTCGCCTACCTCAAGCAGGGCCGCAAGGTCGCCTCGCTGCGCACCTTCTCCAAGGCGGCGAGCCTCGCCGGTCTGCGGGTGGGTTACGGGGTCGCCGACCCGGACTGCATCTCGCTGCTCAACCGCATTCGACAGCCCTTCAACGTCAACTCGGTCGCCCAGGCCGCCGCCCTCGCCGCGATGGAGGACGACTCCCACGTGGTGGAGTGCCTGCGGATGATCGAGGCGGGGCGCGCGTTCCTGAGCGACGAGTTCACCGGCATGAAGCTCAAGTTCGCGCCCTCGCGCGCCAACTTCATCCTGGTGGACGTGGGCCGCAGCGCGAGCGAGGTCTTCCACTGGCTGCTCAAGGAAGGCGTGATCGTGCGGCCGATGACGAGCTTCGGGATGGAGAACGCGCTGCGCGTCACCATCGGCACCCCCGAGGAGAACCGGCGGTTCGTGAAGGCGCTCAAGAAGGTCCTCGCGGGGGCCAAGAGCGCGTGATCCGACGCCTCAGTCTGGTCGGTCTCGGGCTCCTGGGCGGATCGGTCGCCAAGGGCGCCCGCGCGCAGGGGCTGGCCGACGAGATCGTGGCGGTGGGGCGGGATCGGGCGCGGCTCGAGCCCGCGCTTCGCGAGGGCATGGTGGATCGCGTCAGCACCAGCCTCGAGGACGGGGTGGCCGGGTCCGACTTCTGCCTGCTCGCCACCCCGGTGGCCACGCTCACCGCGCTGCTCCCCGCGGTCTGGCAGGCGCTCCCCGCGGAGGCGGTGCTCACCGACGTGGGCAGCACCAAGGCCGGCATCGTGGAGGCGGCGGAGGCGCTCGCGCGCGGCGGGCGGCCGGTCGCCTTCGTGGGCAGCCATCCGATGGCCGGCTCGGAGCAGAGCGGCTACCGGGTCTCGCGGCCCGACCTCTTCCAGGGCGCGACCGTGATCCTCACGCCCACCGAGCGCACCGACCCGCAGGCGGTCAAGCGGGTGGCCGCGTTCTGGGAAGCGCTCGGCGCGCGGCTGGTGACCCTCGATCCGGTGACCCACGATCGCGCCACCGCCGCGGTCAGCCACCTGCCGCACCTGGTGGCCGACGCGCTGGTGGACGCGGTGGTGCGCATGGACCCGCGCTTCTTCGAGATCGCGGGGCGCGGATTCAAGGACACCACCCGCATCGCGGCCTCCGACCCGCAGATGTGGCGGGAGATCTTCCAGGAGAATCGGGCGGGCCTGCGGGAAGCCCTCGGCGCGTTCCGGGCGGCCCTCGGCGAGCTGGAGCGCCTGATCGACGCGGGGGACGCGGCCGCCGTCGAGGCCGCGCTCGATCGCATCCGGCACGTGAGAGAACGCGTCGCGTGAGGGCAGACCCTTCGTGAAGGCCGGGCAGCGCGACATCGTGGTGACCATCGATGGCCCGGCGGGCG
>CAMLFJ010000033.1 GCA_946479205.1 uncultured bacterium
GGGACGATCACCAGCACGGTGCGCAGCTCGTCCTCCGGCGCGCCCTCCGGGAGATCGGAGACCGTGACCGACGACACCTTGGCGGGCGAGAGGGCGCGCGCCACGAACACCGCGGAGTCGGGCGACCACTCCACGATGTCGATCTTCTCGCCGCGCAGCTCCCGGCTGATGACCTGGATGCGCGTGCCCCGCAGACCCACGCAGGCCCCGATCGGGTCCACGTCGCGCTTGGTGGACGACACCGCGACCTTGGCGCGCTCGCCCGGCTCGCGCGCGGCCGCCTTCACGAGCACGATACCCTCCGCGATCTCCGGGATCTCGGTCTCGAAGAGCCGGACCAGGAAGCCGGGATGCGTGCGCGAGAGCAGGATCTGCGGGCCCTTGGCCGTCTTCTTGACCTCTAACATGTAGGCCCTGAGCCGGTCGCCGGGGTTGAAGCGGTCGCCGGGAAGCTGCTCCCGCTCGGTGATGACCGCCTCCGCCTTGCCCAGCTCCACCACCACGTTCCGCTTCTCGATGCGGTGCACGGTGCCGCGGACGATCTTGCCCTCGCGGTCGATGAACTCGGAGTACACCGCGTCGCGCTCGGCGTCGCGCACCCGCTGCAGGATGACCTGCTTGGCGGTCTGGGCCGCGATGCGCCCGAACTCCTGGGGCGCCAGCTCGATCTCGAGCTCGTCGTCCAGCTGCGCCTCGCCGTTCAGCTTGCGCCCGTCCGCCAAGCCGATCTCGAGCTTCGCGTCGGTGACCACGGTCACCACCTTCTTGCGCGCGAAGACCCGGAGCGTGCCGGTGCGGCGGTCGATCTCCATCCGCACGTTGTCGGCGGCCCCAATCGTCTTCTTGGAGGCCGAGAGCAAGGCAGACTCCAGCGCCTCGAAGAGGACCTCTTTGCTGATCCCCTTCTCGCGTCCGATCTGCTCGATCACGTATATGAGGTCTTTGTTCATCATCGCTTCACCCGCCCGAACGCCACGACTTCGAGCCTCGCCTTCGTCACCAGCCGGCGCGGAATCTCGCGCCGCGCTCCCACCGTCTCCTCCAGGGTCAGCGCCCCCGGGGACACCTCCAGGAGCTTGCCCGAGAACTCCGTGCGCCCCTCCATCGGCTCGGCCACCCAGCAGTGGATGTCCCGGCCGATCGCCCAGGCCAGCTCACGGTCCTTCTTCAGCACCCGGTCGAGCCCCGGCGAGGACACTTCGAGATCGTAGGAGGGCTCGATGAGTCCGGACACGTCCAGCACGTCGCCGGCCTCCCGGCTGAAGGCCTGGCAATCGGCGATGCCCACGCCGCCCGGCTTGTCCACGAAGAGGCGAAGCACCCAGCGCCGGCCTTCCCGGCGCCACTCGCTGTCGATCAGGCTCATGCCGCGCGAGGCGAGCACAGGCGCCACGACCGCCTCGATCCGGTCGAGCCACTGTGCATCTTCCGCCATGCCGCCCCTCCACAAAAAAAAGTGGGCGACGGCCCACTTTTTTCAGGACTTTAGCACAGGGATCGGGCCCCTGCAAGCGGTGCAGGCGCCCGGGACGGCGGGCCGGCTTATGAAATCGTTTGCGCCATCTCCCGGACCGCCGCGACCACCTCCGCCTTGGGTACCCGGCGGTCGGCCCGGGTGCCCCGCTGGCGCAGCTCGACCACACCCTCCTTGGCGAGGGCATTGCCGACGGTCACCCGGAGGGGGATCCCGAGCAGGTCGGCGTCCTTGAACTTGACGCCGGCCCGCTCCTCGCGGTCGTCCATGAGCACGTCGAACCCGGCCGCCCGGAGATCCCGGTAGATCTCCTCGGCGGCGGCCATCTGCGCGGCATCCTTGACCGCGACCGGCACCAGGTGCACGTGGAAGGGCGCGATCGCCCAGGGCCAGACGATGCCATCCGCGTCGTGGCGCTGCTCCACCGCGGCCGCCGCGATCCGGGCCGGGCCGATGCCGTAGGAGCCCATGACGATCGGCTGCTGCTGGCCGCGCTCGTCGAGGTAGTTGGCGCCCAGCGGGACGGAGTACTGGGTGCCGAGCTTGAAGATGTTGCCCACCTCGATGACCCGCTCGATCCGCAGCGGCTTGCCGCAGGTCGGGCAGCCCTCTCCGGCCAGGGCCACCTGCAGGTCTGCCCACTCGCACGCGAAGTCCTGCCCCGGCGCCACCCCGGTCAGGTGGAAGCCGTCGCGGTTGGCGCCGACCACGTACCACCCCGCGCGCAAGGATTCGTCCGCGATGACACGGGCGCCACGGACCCCGACCGGGCCGATCGAGCCCGGCGTCACGCCGAGATGCTGCTTGACCTCCTCCGGGGACGCGGCCCGCGCTTCCGCCTTGAGGGCGCGGGCCAGCTTGCGCTCGTGGAGCGCGTGATCACCGCGCACCAGGGCCAGCACCGGGCCGTCGGGTCCCATGAAGACCAGCGACTTGATGGTGCCGGCCGGATCGATCTTGAGCTGAGCCGATACCTCCGCGATGGTGCGCGCGCCCGGCGTGGCCACCTCCTCCGGCTTGCTGGCATTGCCGGCCGCCGGCGCGCTCGGCACCCCGCGGGCCAGCTCCACGTTGGCCGCGTAGCCGCAGGCGTCGCAGAGGGCCACGTCGTCCTCGCCGGCCGCGCTCGGAGCCATGAACTCGTGCGAGCCCGAGCCTCCCATCATGCCGGGATCCGATTGCACCACCACGTAGCTGATCCCGCAGCGCTCGAAGATGCGACAGTAGGCCTCCTTGTGGGCGTTGTAGGAGACCTCCAGCGCGGCCGCGTCCGGATCGAGGGTGTAGGAGTCCTTCATCAAGAACTCCCGCGTGCGCAGCACACCCGAGCGGGGCCGCGCCTCGTCCCGCTCCTTGGTCTGGATCTGGTACCAGATCTGCGGCAGCTCCCGGTAGGAGCGGATCTCACGGGCCGCGAGCCAGGCGATGACTTCCTCGTGGGTCATGCCGAGGCACATGTCGCGGCCGTTGCGGTCCTTCAGGCGGAACATCTCCCCGCCGATGGCGTCCCAGCGCCCGGACTGCTGCCAGAGCTCGGCGGGATGGAGCACCGGCATCTCGATCTCCTGCCCGCCGATGCCGTTCATCTCCTCGCGGATGATCGCGTTCACCTTCCCGATCACGCGCAGGCCGAGCGGGAGGTAGACGTAGATGCCGGCGGCGAGCTGCCGGACGAGCCCGGCGCGCACCATGAGCTTGTGGCTGATGGCTTCCGCGTCGGCGGGATCGTCCCGGAGCGTGGGGATCAGCGACCGGGTCCAGCGCACTACTTGACCTTGTTGGCGCCCTTGACGCCCGGATCGTAGAGCAGGCGCTTGACCGGCACCCCGTTCAGGAGATGCGATTCGAGGATCTCGGGGAGGTCGCCCTCCTGGACCCCCGCGTACCAGACGTTCTCCGGGTAGACCACGATCATCGGCCCGTGACCGCACTGGGAGAAGCAGCCCGCCTTGTTGACGCGGACCTCGACCTGGCGGCCGGCGGTGACCACGCCCGCCCGCAGGGTCTTGACGTACTTCTCGACGTCGCCCTGGACCGGGCAGCGGTCGCCCGCCGTGCACACGAACACGTGCCGCGCGTACTGTCCCATCAGAAGAGTCCGATCCGTTTGAAGTCGTTGTAGAACGCGAACACCATGAGCAGCATGAGCAGCGCGAATCCCACCTGCTGGGCGACCTCCCGCTTGCGCACCGAGAGGGGCCGGCCCAGCACCGCCTCGAACGCGAAGAAGAGCAGGTGGCCGCCGTCGAGCATGGGCACCGGCAGCAGGTTGAGCAGGAACAGGTTGACGCTGATCACCGCGGTGAAGAGGGCCAGGCTGACCAGGCCCTGGCGCGCCTGCTCACCCGCGGTCTTGGCGATCTGGATCGGGCCTCCGATGTTGCTCCGGTCGAGCTGGCCGACCACGATCTTGTAGAGGCCGAGCCCGGTCTTCACCGTGACGTCGGTGGACCACGCGAGCCCTTCCCACATCGCGGAGAGCGGGTTCGAGCGGACCATGAGGGTGGCGCCGCCCGGGCGGATCCCCACCAGGCCGACCTCCATCTCCTTGCCGTCGGGACCCGGGACCTTGCCCTTCTTGGGCGTGACCGTGATCGCGAGGGTCTCGGTCCCTCGCTTGACCTCGAGCCGAGTGGGCTGCCCCGCGCGCTGGTGGATCTTCTCGGCCAGCTCGTCCCACGACATGACCGGCTGGCCCTCGAGCGCGACCACCACGTCGGCCGCCTTGAGCCCCGCCTGCTCGGCGGGATCGCCCGGGATGACGTCGCCGATGGCGGGCGCCAGGTACGGCGAGGCGCCGATCTCCCACACCAGCTGGTCGTCGCCGAAGAGGTCCTTGCGCTTGGCCTGCACCGGGGTCAGCGTGACCGTTCGCGGGCCGCCGTCGCGCCCCTGCACCGTCACGTCGAGCGGGCGACCGGTGGCGGTCTGGACCACGCGGGCGAGATCCTCCCAGTACTGCACCGGCTTGCCGTCCACCGCGGTGATGCGGTCGCCGGTCCGGAGCCCGGCCTGCGCGGCGGGTCCGCCCTCGGTCACGCGCCCCACCTCGGCCGGCGCCACCGCCCGGCCGATGAACATGAACATCGCGGCGGCGATGAGGACGGCGAGGACGAAGTTCATCGCGGGTCCGGCGAAGACGATCAGGAAGCGGGCGGCGAGCGACTTGCTGTTGAAGGCCTTGGCCGGATCCACCGTGGCCGCCCGGCCGCCTTCCAGCGGATTCTCGTCGTCCCCCATCATCTTCACGTAGCCGCCCATCGGGATCAGGGAGAGGCAGTACTCCGTCTCCTTGCCCCGGAAGCGCCAGAGCACGGGCCCGAAGCCGACCGAGAACCGCTCGACCCCCACCCCGCAGAGCCGGGCCATGAAGAAGTGGCCGAGCTCGTGCACGATGATGAGGATGCCGAGCACCACCACGAACGAGACAAGCGTCGTTGCCATGAGGCCCCTATCTCATCGCGGCCGCGACCCCGCCGGGCAGCCAGTCCCGCACCGCCGCCCGCGTCCGGGTGTCAACGTCCACGCACGTGTCGATACTGTCGAGCGCCCGCGCGGGCACTCGCGCCAGCGCTTCCGCGATCAGCTCGGGTATCTGGGTGAACCGGATGCGTCCGTCGAGGAACGCGGCGACCGCGATCTCGTTGGCCGCGTTCAGGATGACCGGCGCGCAGCCGCCTTCGAGCAGGGCCCGACGCGCCAGGCCGAGGCACGGGAAGCGCTCCACGTCCGGCTCCTCGAAGGTGAGCGCTCCGACCCGGGTGAGATCCAGGCGCTCGGCCGGACAGGGCAGGCGCTGCGGGTACGTGAGCGCGTAGAGGATCGGGATGCCCATGTCGGCCACGCCGAGCTGGGCGATGACCGACCCGTCCACGTACTCGACCATCGAGTGCACGATGGACTGCGGGTGCACCACCACCTGCACCTGCGCGGGAGTCAGGTCGAAGAGCCAGCGGGCCTCGATGACCTCGAGCCCCTTGTTCATGAGGGTCGCGGAGTCCACCGTGATCTTGGCGCCCATCCGCCACGTGGGATGGTTCAGCGCCTCCTCCACCGTGACCTTCGCGAGGTCCGCCGCCTTCATGGTCCGGAACGGCCCGCCGGACGCGGTGAGGAGCACCCGGCCCACCTCGGAGCGGTTGTGGCCTTCGAGGCACTGGAAGACCGCGCTGTGCTCGGAATCCACCGGCAGCAGCGGCACCCCGCGCTCGCGGGCCGCCGCGGTCATCAGGCTGCCCGCCATCACCAGCGTCTCCTTGTTGGCGAGCGCGATGCTCTTGCCGCTCTTGATCGCGGCCATGGTGGGCAGGAGGCCCGCGCCGCCCACGATGTCGGAGAGCACCACGTCGGCCTCCACCTCCCCGGCGAGCGTCACGATGCCGGCGGGGCCGGCGAGCAGCTCGGGGCACGAGGATCCGAGCGCGCGCGCCACCGCGTCGATCGCGGCCGCGTCGTCGAGGGCGAGGGCCCGCGGCCGGTGACGGCGGCAGAGCTCGGCGAGCAGCTCCGGGTTGGAGCCGCGCGCGGCCATGCCCTCCACCCGGAAGTCCTCGGGGAAATGCTCGGCCAGCTCCAGGGTGCGCCGCCCCACCGAGCCGCTCACCCCCAGCACGATCAGCCGTTTCATGCGCTCAGGGACCTCGCGTACGTCGCGTAGTAGAGGAGGACCGGCGTGTTGATGAGCAGGCTGTCCATCCGGTCGAGCATCCCGCCGTGTCCCGGGATGAGCCGCCCGGTGTCCTTGGTGCCGACGCTCCGCTTGATCGCGGACTCGAGGAGATCGCCGGCCTGGCCGACCACCCCGAGCAGGAGCCCGACCACCACCGCGCTCTCGAGCGAGAGCGCCGGGAAGAACGTCGCCCGCGCGCCCACCGCGGCCAGCACCGACATCACGAGCTGCGCGAGCGCGCCCTCCACCGTCTTGCGCGGGCTGATCGACGGGGCCAGCTTGTGGCGGCCCACGCTGGAGCCAACCAGGTACGCGGCGGTCTCGCCGAGCCAGGTGACCGAGACCAGCAGCAGGATCCACTCCCGCCCCGCCTCCAGATCCCGCAGCCAGAAGGTGTAGCCGAGCAGCCAGTTCACGTAGCAGACCCCGAAGAGGGTCACCGCCACCGGCTCCCAGGCCGGCCGATTCGCCGGCGGCCGCAGCAGCCCGACCGCGAGCACCGCGAGCAGCACGGTGGTGAACACCACCCGCTCGGACACCGGCAGCGCGAAGCTCGCGGTCACCAGCGAGCCACCCACCAGTCCCAGCACGCGGAAGGTCCGCACGCCCGCCCGCTCGAACATGCCGGTGAATTCCCACTGGCCGAGCGCGCCCGCGAGCACCATGACCGCCCCGAACAGCCAGACCGGCCCGACCGCCACCATCCACACGAACAGGGGCAGGAGGATCAGCGTGCTCAGGAGCCGGCGCCCGAGACTTCCACGGTGGGGAGGGATCAGCTGGTCCACCGATCCGGCGAGCGGCACGCCCTGCGCCCTCGCCATCAAACCCTTCCGAAACGGCGGTCCCGCTGCTGGAAGTCGGCGACCGCGAGACAGAACTCGCGCGCGCCGAAGTCCGGCCAGAGGGTCGGCGTCATCCACAGCTCGGTGTAGGCGACCTGCCACAGGAGGAAGTTGGACAGGCGCTGCTCCCCGCTCGTGCGGATCAGCAGGTCCGGATCGGGGATGCCGTCGGTGTAGAGCGCACGGGAGACGCGGACCTCGTCGATGTCTTCCGGGCGCAGCCGTCCGCTCTGCACCTCGCGGGCGAGCGCGCGTACCGCGTCCACCAGCTCGTCGCGGCCGCCGTAGTTGAAGGCCATCAGGAGGTTGAGGCCGGTGTTGCGCGACGTGGTCTCGATGAGCCGCTGGATGCGCTCGCCCACCCGCGCGGGCACGCCGGCCGCGCGGCCGATCACCCGGAAGCGGACGTTGCGCTCCATGAGCTCCGGCAGCTCGCGCTCGATCGAGCGCTCGAGCAGGGTCATCAGGGTGGACACTTCCTGGTGGGGGCGCTTCCAGTTCTCCGAGGAGAACGCGTAGACGGTGAGGAACTCGATACCGAGCTCGCCCGCCGCGCGCACAACCGCACGAACCGACTTCACGCCCTCGCCGTGCCCGGCCACGCGCGGCAGCCCGCGGTTGGTCGCCCACCGCCCGTTGCCGTCCATGATGACCGCCACGTGGCGCGGGATCGGGCCGGCCTGGATGCGCCGCTTGAGATCGTCCTCGTGGAGCGTCGACAGCTCCGACACCGCCGCGGAGATCCCGGCCTTCGCCGCCATATCGGGTCATGTTACGTGAGCCCCCCCGGAATTGCCAGGAAAAACCGGCTTCCGCAGCGGAAAAGCGGCTGGGATTTCGCGAGATTACATTCTGCGGACGACCGAGGCTGACAACCGTTTACTTCTTCAAGCTCTCCAGATGCGGGGGCCCAGAAATGGCCCCCGCACTCCCCCAACTTGCCACCAACCGTCTCCTGCTCCGCGGACGCTCGCGCTGCCTAGACGGTCATCACTTCCTGTTCCTTCTTCTTGGCGAGCTCGTCGATCTTCGCGGCGAAACGATCGGTGGTCTTCTGGATCTGGTCGTGGCCGCGCCGCTCCTCGTCCTCGGAGACCTTCTTGTCCTTGGCGAGGGACTTGAGCTTGTCGTTGGCCTCGCGGCGCGCGGTGCGGATCGCCACCCGGGCGTCCTCCGCGAACTTGCCGATCTGCTTGGCGAGCTGCTTGCGCCGCTCCTCGGTGAGCGTGGGCACCGTGAGCCGGATCACCTTGCCGTCGTTGCTCGGGGAGAGCCCCAGGTCCGACTTGGCGATGCCCTTCTCGATCTCCTTCATCTGCGAGGCGTCCCACGGCTGGATCACGATGGTGCGCGCGTCGGGCACCGACACCGTCGCGAGCTGGTTGATCGGCGTGAGGTTGCCGTAGGCCTCGACCCGCACCCCGTCCAGGAGCGAGGCGTTGGCGCGGCCGGTGCGGACGCTCGCGAATTCCCGCGTGAGCGCGTCGGTCGCGGCCTGCATCCGGGCCTCGAGATCCTTCAACAGCGCCGGTTGGCTCATGGCCCTACCCCTTCGGCGCGCTCACGTCGGCGGAGACCACCGAGCCGACGGGCTCGCCCGTGACGATTCGACGGATGTTGCCCTTGCGGGTGAGATCGAACACCACGATCGGGAGCTTGTTGTCCATGCAGAGCGAGATGGCGGTGGTGTCCATCACCTGCAGGCCGCGGTTGAGCACCTCGATGTAGCCCACCCGCGGCAGCTTCACCGCCGTCTTGTCCTTGGCCGGATCGGCGGTGTAGATGCCGTCCACCTTGGTGGCCTTGAGGATCACCTCCGCGCCGATCTCCACCGCCCGCAACGCCCCCGCGGTATCGGTGGTGAAAAATGGATTACCGGTGCCCGCCGCGAAGACGACCACGCGCCCCTTCTCGAGATGCCGGATGGCCCGCCGCCGGATGTAGGGCTCGGAGACCGCCCGCATCTCGATGGCGGACAGCACGCGGGTCGCCACCCCCGCCTTCTCGATGGAATCCTGGAGGGCCAGCGCGTTGATCACGGTGGCGAGCATGCCCATGTAGTCGCCGGTGGCCCGGTCCATCCCGCCCGCGCTGGCCGCGATGCCGCGGAAGATGTTCCCGCCCCCGATGACCACCGCGAGCTCGACGCCCAGCCGCGCCACCTCGGCGAGCTCCTCCGCGATGCGGCTGATGACGTCGGGATCGATGCCGTAGCCCTGACCGCCCGCCAGCGCCTCGCCCGAGATCTTGAGCAGGACGCGCCGGTATGCGGGAGCCGCGCCGGGGGCGGCCATGGCTGGCCTAGCTCTCGCCCACCTGGAAGCGGGCGAAGCGCTTCACCACGATCCGCTCCCCCATCTTCGACGTCGCCTGGTCCACCATGTCCTTGAGACGGGTCTTCCCGGACGCGTCGCGGATGAAGGGCTGCTCCAGCAGGCAGGACTCCGCGTAGAACTTCTCGAGCTTGCCCTCGATGATCTTGTCGATGACCTGGGGCGGCTTCTTCTGGTCGGCCATCTGCTGCCGGTAGATCTCGCGCTCCTTCTCCACCACCGCCCCCGGCACCTCCTCGCGGGCGACGTAGGACGGATTGGCGGCGGCCACCTGCATCGCCACGTCCTTCACGAGCTGCTGGAAGTCCTCGGTGCGGGCCACGAAGTCGGTCTCGCAGTTGACCTCGACCAGCACCCCGATCTTGCTGCCGGGATGGATGTAGGACACCACCACCCCGTCGCGCGCGTCGCGGTGTGACTTCTTGGCCGCGTCGGCCAGCCCCTTCTTGCGCAGGTATTCGACCGCGCCCTGCAGGTCGCCCTGCGCGGCCTCGAGCGCGGCCTTGCAGTCCATCACCCCCGCTCCGGTGCGCTCCCGGAGGTCCTTCACCTGTTCCGCGGACGAGGCCATGGGAGCGTCCGCTAGACGCCGGCTTCCGCCGACTTCGTCATCTCGGCCTCGGTCACCAGAGGCATGTCCGGCGAGGCGGGGATCTCCTCCTCCGCCTCCTGCTTGGCGAGGCTGCCGCTGCCCTCGATGATCGCGTCCGCGATCCGCGAGGTGATCAGGCGCACCGACCGGATCGCGTCGTCGTTGCCGGGCACCGGGTAGTCGATCCCGGAGGGATCGCAGTTGGTGTCCACGATCGCCACGATCGGGATGGACAGCCGGCGCGCCTCCTCCACCGCGATCGTCTCCTTCTTGGGATCGATGATGAAGACCGCGGAGGGCAGCCGGTCCATGTTCTTGATGCCGACCAGCGTGCTCTGCAGCTTCGCGCGCTCGCGCTCGAGCCCGATCACTTCCTTCTTGGGCAGCCGCTCGTACTCGCCGGTCTCGCTCATCTCGTCGAGCTTCTTGAGCCGGGCGATGGACTTCCGGATCGTGGTGAAGTTGGTGAGGGTCCCGCCCAGCCAGCGGTGGTTGACGTAGAACTGCCCGCAGCGGGTGGTCTCCTCCAGCACCGTCTCCTGGGCCTGCTTCTTGGTGCCCACGAAGAGCACGATGCCCCCGTCGGCCGCGAGGTCGCGCACGAAGGCGTAGGCCTCGCGGAACTTCTTGAGGGTCTTCTGCAGATCGATGATGTAGATGCCGTTGCGCTCGCCGAAGATGTACTTCTGCATCTTCGGGTTCCAGCGCTTGGTCTGGTGGCCGAAGTGCACCCCGGCCTCCAGCAATTCCTTCATGGTGAGAGCTGCCATGGTCCTGCCGTCCTTTCCGTCGTCGTTCGGTTAGCCTCCGGTCGCGAGCGGCCGGCCCCCGGAGAGGGGCACGACACTTCCCCGCCAGCCGACGAGGGCGGCGGAGACCGAAGCTCGGAACCGTGCGTGTTAGGTCGTGTACTTCGCGTTGATTCGAACGTACTCCTCACTGAGGTCCGATGTCCACACCCGGTCCTCGCCCCGGCCGAGGCCGAGGTCGATGGCGATAGTATAGGTCGGCCCGCCCATCACCTCGCGGATCCGGTCGATCCGGGCCCCCGGCCGCAGCATCCCCTTCTCGACCAGGGGCTCCCCCCCGATCGAGACCGCGACGCGATCGGCGGCCAGCCGCGCCGCGCTCTTGCCCAGCGCCATCAGGATCCGCCCCCAGTTGGGGTCCGCCCCGTTCACCGCGGTCTTCACCAGCGGGGAGTTGGCCACCGACCGGGCCGCGATCAGCGCCTCGCGGCGGGTGCGGGCCCCCTGCACCACCACCTCGACCAGCTTGCTCGCGCCCTCCCCGTCCTCGACCAGCATGCGGGCGAGCCGCTCGGCGATCGCCTGGAGCGCCCGCGCGAACTGGCGCAGGCCCTTGCCCCCGTTCTCGAGCGGCGCGTTCTCGGCCAGCCCGTTGGCGAGGATCGCCACGGTGTCGCTGGTGGACTGATCGCTGTCCACCGTGATCCGGTTGAAGGAGCGGTCGGTGGCCCGGCGCAGGACCCGCGGGAGCGAGTCACGCGCCACCATCGCGTCGGTGGCGAGGAAGCAGAACATCGTCGCCATGTGGGGCTCGAGCATGCCGACGCCCTTGGCGATGCCGCCGATCGTCACCGGACGCCCGGCCAGATCGAACCGGAGGGCCGCTTCTTTCGGGCGGGTGTCGGTGGTCATGATGGCCTCGGCCGCGAGGCGCCCGCCCTGCGGCGAGAGCCCCTTCACCAGCTTGGGCAGCCCGGCCCGGATCTTGTCCATCGGCAGCGGCTGGCCGATCACGCCGGTGGAGGCGATCAGCACCTGGCGCGGCGGAATCCGGAGCAGCTCCCCGGTGATGCGCGTCATCTCGCGCGCGTCCTTCACCCCCTGCTCGCCGGTGCACACGTTGGAGCAGCCCGCCGAGGCGAGGATGGCCTGGGCGCGGCCGTCGCGCACGTGCTCCTGCGAGACGAGCACCGGCGCACCCTTGATCTGGTTCGTGGTGAACACCGCGGCCGCGCGGGCGGGCGACGAGGAATAGACGAGGGCGAGATCCTTCTTACCGCTGGGCTTGATGCCGGCCGCGACGCCGGAGGCCAGGATGCCGGGCACGGCGGTGATGCCTCCCTCGAGCCACTGGAAGTCCGCCATGCGGGCTACGGATACACCGGAGGCGCGTCGAGGCCGGTCCGCTCGTCCCACCCCATCATGATGTTGAGGCTCTGGATGCCGTTGGCGGACCCGCCCTTGCCCAGATTGTCGAGCGCGGACACGCAGACCGCGCGCTTCGTGCGCGGGTCGGCCACCACCGTGACGTCGCAGAAGTTCGAGCCCACGACCGATCTCGTGGTCGGGCGTTGACCTTCGTCGAGCACGCGCACGAACGGCTCGCCCGCGTAGAACTCCTGGTAGAGCGCCACCAGCTCCGCGGTGGTGGCCGGCTTGGTCAGCGGCACCGACGCGGTGGTGAAGAGCCCGCGGTTGAGCGGGACCAGGTGCGGGGTGAACGCGACCACCACCGGCCGGCCCGCCAGCATCGAGAGCTCCTGCTCGATCTCGGGGGTGTGCCGGTGGGTGGCCATGCCATAGGCCTGGACGTTCTCGTTCGCCTCGGTGAAGAGGTACATCGCGTCGGCCTTGCGGCCCTGGGCGCCCGCGCCGGTCACGCCGGACTTGCCGTCGATCACGATGCCGTCCACGCTCCCGCGCCCGCTCTTGAGCAGCGGGGCGGTGGCGAGGATCGCGCCCATCGGGTAGCACCCGGGCGAGGCCACCAGGGACGCGCCCGCGATCTGCTTGCGGTGCAGCTCGGGCAGGCCGTAGACCGCCTCGGCCAGGCCGCTCGCGTCCTCGTGGGGCGCCTTGTACCACGTCGTGTACAGCGACGGATCCCGCAGCCGGTAGTCCGCGGAGAGGTCGACCGCCTTCTTGCCG
>CAMLFJ010000034.1 GCA_946479205.1 uncultured bacterium
GGTCGCGCGCCCGGAGATGAAGGTGCTCTTCATGTCGGGCTATACCGGGGAGGCGCTCCGGGCGGGCGGCGGGATCGCGGCGTTCACCGGGCAGCTCCTGCCGAAGCCCTTCACTCCGGACGGGTTGACCCGTCGCGTCCGCGAGGTTCTGGACGCCTAGCCTTTCAGGCCGCTCAGGCGCACGCCCTCGACGATGCGCCGGTTCGCGACCACGAAGACCACCAGCAGTGGCAGCGCGCTGAGCGCGGCGCCCGCCATGATCGGCCCGTAGGACTCCGCGCTGTAGGCGCTGCGGAGCAGCGCGAGCGCGACCGGCAGCGGGAACATCTCCGGCTTGTTGACCGCGATCAGCGGCCACAGAAAGTCGTTCCACGCCGAGCGGAACGCGAAGATCGCGAGCGCGGCGAGCACCGGCTGCGACAGCGGGAGGATGATCCGGGAGAACAGCTGCCAGGGGCCCGCCCCGTCGATCAGGGCGGCGTCCTCCAGCTCCCGCGGCATCGTCACGAAGAACTGGCGCAGCAGGAAGACCCCGAAGGCGAAGATCATGGCCGCCTCCGGCACGATGAGGCCCTGGTAGGTGCTGAGCCAGCCGAGCCGCTGGGTGAGCACATACTGCGGCACCAGCAGCACCGCGTTCGGGATCATCAGGCTGCCCACCAGCAGGGCGAAGACCAGGTTGCGTCCCGGGAAGCGCATGCGGGCGAGCGGGTAGGCGGCCATCGCGCTGGTCGCGAGCACCAGGAGCACGCTGCCCGTCGCCACCACCAGGCTGTTGAGGAAGGCGCGGCCGATGCGCGCGGTGCGCGAGCTGCCCAGCAGCACCTCGTGGTAGTGATCGCCGGTCGGCGGCCACGGGATCCACTCGGGGGGGAGCCGGATGATGTCGGGCGCGGGCTTGAGCGAGGTGACGACCACCCACGCGATCGGCGAGAGCCAGAGCACGGCGAGGGCGAGGAGGGCCACCGTGAGGGCCACGCTCGAGCGGTCGACGGACCGGAGGCCGCGGGCCACCGCTCAGTACTCGGTATGGCCGCGCAGCAGGCGGAACTGGAGGACCGAGAAGGCGAGGATGACCGCGAAGAGCACCCAGGCCATCGCGGAGGCGGCCCCGAACTGGAAGAAGTTCTGGAACGCGGTCTCGTAGAGGTGCTGGACCACGGTGCGGGTGGCGTCGCCCGGGCCGCCGCCGGTGAGCACGAAGACCTGGCCGAAGAGCTGGAACGAGCCGATGACGTGGGTGACCACCACGAAGAGCAGCACCGGGCGGAGCAGGGGGAGCGTGATGGCCCAGAAGCTGCGCCAGCCGGAGGCGCCGTCGAGCGCGGCCGCCTCGTAGAGGTCGCGCGGGATGTCCTGCAGCCCGGCCAGGTAGATCACGAGGTAGTAGCCGGTCACCCACCAGACGGTGGTGAGGATGATGGTCCACATCGCGGTCTGCGGATCCGCGAGCCAGGAGCGCGCGGGCACGCCCAGGCGCCGCAGGTAATAGTTGAAGGGGCCGACCACCGGATCGAGGAGCCAGAGCCAGGCCAACCCCACCGTGACCACCGAGAGGGTGAACGGAAAGAAGAACACGCTGCGGAGCAGGGTGCGCAGGCGCCCGCGGTTCAGTGCCAAGGCCAGGGCCAGGGGCACCGCGAGGATCGGGAGCGTGCTCGCCACCGTGTAGAAGGCGGTGTTCCAGAGGCTCACGTGGAAGCGATCGTCGGCGAGGAGCCGCGTGTAGTTGGCGACGCCGATCCACTGCTCGCTCGCGCGGCCGAGCCGCGCGTTGGTGAAGGACAGGCGCAGCCCTTCCAGCAGGGGATAGAGGCGGTAGACCGCGAAGAGCAGGAGGCCCGGCGCCAGGAAGCCGTACGCGATGCGCGTCGGGCGCGACACGCTAGTCGGGCAACGCGTTGATCTGGCGCGCCAGATCCTCCATCGCGGCCTTGGCCGGCTTCTGCCCGGTGTAGATCGCCTCGATCACCGGACGGGTCACGTTCTCGGCCGCGACCCACTTGGGGGTGGGCTGCCCGACCTGCCAGTTGGGCGCCTGGGCCAGCAGGGCCTTCAGGACCGGGTCGCCGGTGATGCGCGGGTCCGCGTGGGCCTTGCGGCTGGCCGAGACCTGCCCGGCCTTGAGCGTCCACTCGGCCACGTTGTCGGTCATCCACCGCACGTGGGCCCACGCCGCGTCGCGCTTGGCGCGATCGGCCGCGCCCTTCGGCTTCGGGAAGGAGTACTGGTGCGGCATCGCCCAGACCACCGGCTGCTTGAACAGGCGCGGCACCGGCACCGCCACGAAGTCCACCTTGGCCTCGCGCAGGCCGGTGAAGTTCCACGAGCCCGCGATCCACAGGCCGAGGCGGCCCGCGATGAAGGCGTCGCGGCAGTTGGTGTTGGCGGGCGGGGCGATCTTGTGCTGCGCGGGCAGCGCCTCCCAGAACTCGGCGACCTCGATCGCGGCCGGGTCGGCGACGCCCGCGCGCTTGAGATCGGCCGCGTAGATGTTGGCCCCGTTCTGCCAGAGCAGGTTGTGGAAGCCCCACGTGTAGCGCCCGGGGTTCACGGTGCCGATCGCGAAGCCGAAGGTGTCGGCCTTGGTGATCTTCTTGGCCATCGTGACGAGCTCGTCGCGGCTCGCGGGCACGCGCGGCCGGCCGTCGGCGCCCACGAGCCCCGCGTCCTTCATGACCTTCACGTTGACGTACATGATGTGCTGCGGGACGTCGAGCGGGAGCGAGTAGCGCTTGCCCTGGAAGGTGCCGCCCTGCCAGGTGGCGGGCAGGTAGTCCTCGCCCCGGAAGCCCTTGCCGGTGGCGGTGGCGTCGTCGATGGCCTCGAGCACGCCGTCGCTCGCGAAGTGGGGGACCTCCACGGTGTGGATGAGGGCCAGGTCGGGACCCTCGCCCGCGGGCACCGCGACCTGGAGCTTGGCGTAGAGTTCGGTCCAGGGCAGCCGCTGCTGCTCGATGCGGATGCCGGTCTCGCGCGTGAAGCGGTCGATGAGCTCGTCCATCACCTTGCCGTCGGCTCCGGTGAGGCCGTTCCAGTAGGTGAAGGTGGCCTTCGGCTGCGCGGCCGCGCGGCGGGCCCACGCGGCCACCCCGACGCTCGCGGCGCCCGCGACGAAGGCCCGACGGCTGACGCGCTTCCGGGCGACGTGGTCGGACATGTCCATGGGATTCCTCCGCGCGCCACTCTACGGCGACGCGCGGCGCGATGTCAATTGACAGTCCCGGCCGCTCTTCCTAGACTCGGCCGATGACCACGCGCATCGGGATCGACCTGCGACGACGGCTCGGCACGGTGGACCGCCGCATCTTCAGCCAGTTCATCGAACACCTCGGCCGCTGCATCTACGGCGGCATCTACGAGGAGGGCTCGCCGCTCTCCGACGCGCGCGGGTTCCGGCGCGACGTGCTGGAGGCGGCCCGGCCGCTCGCGTTCCCGATCCTGCGCTGGCCCGGCGGCAACTTCGTGAGCGGCTACCACTGGCTCGACGGGGTGGGGCCGAAGGACGAGCGGCCGCGCCGGACCGATCTGGCCTGGTACGCGGAGGAGTCGAACCGCTTCGGCACCAACGAGTTCATCGAGTACTGCCGCGAGATCGGCACCGAGCCCTTCATCTGCGTGAACATGGGCTCGGGCACCATGGACGAGGCGCAGGCGTGGGTCGAGTACTGCAACGGGACCGGGGACACCTCGTGGGCGAACCTGCGCCGGCGGCACGGTTACCCGGAGCCCCACCGGGTCCGCTACTGGGGCCTCGGCAACGAGATGTACGGGGGATGGCAGATCGGCAACCTGGAGGCGCGGGACTACGTCAAGCGCGCCCGCGCCTTCGCGATGGTGATGAAGCGCACCGATCCGACCATCGAGCTGGTGGGCTGCGGCCAGAACGGCTGGAGCGAGTGGGACGAGGTGGTGCTGGACGGCCTCGCCGAGTTCGTGGACTTCCACTCGATCCACCTCTACACGGGCAGCGCCGACCACTACACCACCGTGATGCAGTCGCACCAGGCGGAGCGGGCGGTGCGGATCTGCGCGGCCCTCATCGAGCGGGTGCGGCACCAGCAGCGGATCGGGCACCCGATCCACATCGCGTTCGACGAGTGGAACGTGTGGTACCGCACGCGGAGCCACGCGGACCGGGTGGGCGGAGTGGAGGAGCGCTACACCCTCACCGACGCGCTCGCGGTGGCCTCCTACCTGAACGGGTTCATCCGCCAGTGCCGGGTGGTCCGGATGGCCAACTTCGCCCAGCTCGTGAACGCGATCGCCCCGATCTTCACGAGCCAGCAGGGGCTATTTCTTCAAACCATCTACCACCCGCTCCGGCTCTACGCCGAGCACACCCTCGCCGAGGGGCTCGACGTGCACGTGGACGGGGAGCGCTACACCCTCGACCCGTCCCAGGAGACGGACGCGGGCGGCGGCCGGATCCACCACGTGTCGGACCTCGGCCCGTTCCTGCTGATCGACGCGGCCGCGAGCACGGACGCGGCGGGCCGGGAGATCTCGGTCGCGCTCGTCAATCGCGACCGCGAGCGGGCGCTCACCGCGACGGTGGAGGTGACGGGCGCGGACGTGGCCGGGCCGGTGCGGGTCTGGGAGGTGAACGGGCCCGACGTCGGCGCGATGAACTCGTTCGAGCAGCCACGCCGCGTGGACGTGCGGGAGAGCCGGGCCACCGCGCGGAGCGGCGGGCTCGACCATGTCTGCCCCGCGCATTCCATCACGATCCTGCGATTCGCGGCGCGCTGACCCTCAGCCTTCGGCCGCGACGATCTTGAAGGCGCGCTCCGCGGCCTCCAGCGTGCGCGCCACGTCCTCCTCGGTGTGGGCCGCCGAGACGAACCAGTTGTGAGTCGGGTGCGCGTAGGCCCCGCCCGCGGTGACGAGCGAGCACCAGCGGCGCGTGCGCCGGCGCTCCGGATCATCCGCGAAGCGGATCACCGGCATGGCGGGCTGGCCCACCGGCAGCAGCGGGACGCGGTGGCGCCGCGCCTGCTCGGTCAGGCCGTCGCTCAGGAGCGCGCCGATCCGCTGGATGCGCGCGATCGCGTCCGTCCGGGCCAGGACGTCGAGGGTGGCCAGGGCCGCCGCGAACGAGCCGCTCGCGAAGAAGAACGAGCCGGTGAAGTAGATCCGCTCGGCCGCCGCGCGGAGGGCCTCGCGCGCGAGCCCGGCGGAGAGCGCGTGGCCGTTGGCGATCGCCTTCGAGTAGCAGATGAGGTCCGGCGCGGCCCCGAAGTGCTCGCAGGAGCCGCCCAGGTGGAAGCGGAAGCCCGCGCGCACGTCGTCCATCGCGAACAGCGCGCCGTGGGCGTCGCAGAGCGCCCGCAGTCCCGCGAAGAAGCCGGGCCTGGGGGCCGCGCCGGTCAGGTGGTCGAACGGCGCGGTCATGACCACCGCGATCTCGCCCGGATGGGCGGCGAAGAGAGCGCCCAGCTCGTCGAGGTCGTTCCACGCGAACTCGAGCAGCTCGTCGCGGTAGTGCGCGGGCACGCCGGGAAGGTGGGGCAGAGCCCACGGCCGGGCCGCGTGATAGGCGCCACGCACCCGGGCGATCCGCGGGCGGCCGGTATGCGCGCGCGCCACGTCCACCGCCCAGCTGGTCGCGTCCGCCCCGTTCTTGCCGAACACCGCGAAGTCGGCGCGCGGGGTGAGGGCCACGAGGCGCTCCGCCAGCTCCACCATGCGCGGGCCGGGCAGGGGGAGGCAGTCGCCGCCCGCGAGCTGCTCGGCCACCGCGGCTTCGACCGCGGGGTGGCCGTAGCCGAGGATCATCGGCCCGTAGGCGCACATCCAGTCCACGTACTCGTTGCCGTCCACGTCCCAGACGCGGGAGCGCTCGGCGCGGGCCAGGAAGCGGGGGTGCCCCTCTCCCAGGGCGGCCCCGTTCTGGTGACCGTACACCCCGCCCGGCATGACCCGGCGGGCGCGCTCCCAGAGCGCGTGACTCGCGGCGAGGCGCGGGGGCGGGCTCTCCATCGCGCGGGCATGATAGCACCCGCGCCCCGCCGGGCGCGCCGCGGCCGCGGCGCTAGCGCTCGAGGCCCAAGGCCATCGCGGTCGCCGGATCCGGCCGGCCGGTGACGTGGAGCCCGTGGCGCCGCTGGAAGGACCGCAGAGCCTCCGCGGTATGCGAGTTCATCACCGCGTCGGTCGGCCCCGCGGCGTAGCCCCGCTCCTGGAGCGCGACGCGCACGGCCCGCAGCCGCTGCTCGTACCGGTTCACCAGCGCGTTGGGCTGGCGATCGCGCTCGTACTGCGCCCGGCGGACCAGGTCGCGCTCCCAGCGGCCGGTCATGGCCAGCCCCAGCTCGATGACACCGTACACCGTGAGCACGGCGACCACGGCCACGAGAGGAAAGAACACCACCGGGCGTGTGATGTCCCGGCGGAGCCAGCCGATCAGTCGCTCGATCATGCGGGGGCAATGTGCAACCGCTGTGCCGCGGCCGGTGACTCGAATTCGTCGGGAATCCGCAGGACGGCGGCCCGAGTCGAGTCCCCGAGGGAAGAAAATACGGGACGAAAGTACCGGCGAGGTCGGAACGGGCGACGACACGGGACTACAGACTTGGCAGGACGGTGGACGCGAAGAGCCAGGTGCCCTCGGGCCGGGGCACGTCGGCGAAGTTCACGGTCAGGCGCCGGGCGCCCTGCTTGATGATGCCGAGCATGGTCTCGGTCACCTGGGCGGGGGTGCCGACGATCTGGATGTCGTTGAGCGAGCGGATGCGGGGCGACGCCTTCAGCCGCTCGACCTCGCGGTCGTTCTCCGCGATCAGGATGCCGACGCGGACCACCTGCTCGATCGTGTCGTAGTCGCGGCCCACGTCGCGGCAGTGGGCCTTGAGCACCTCCTGCTTGTGCGCGTAGGCCTCCGGCCCCTTCCACACGTAGTTCCACCAGTCGGCGTGCCGGGCCACGACCCGCAGCAGGTACTTCTCGCCGGAGCCGCCCACCATCACCGGCGGCACCGGGTCCGGCCGCGGCTCGCAGTAGGCGCCCGAGATCCGGTAGTGCTCGCCCTGATACTCGACCGGCGCTCCCGTCCACATGCGCCGGATCAGCTCGATGGCTTCCGCGAGCTGGGCGATGCGCACCTTGGCGGGCGGGTAGGGGAAGCCGTAGGTCCGGTACTCCTCCTCGTTCCAGCCCGCGCCGATGCCCAGGATCACCCGCCCGCCCGAGAGCGCCTGCGCGGTCGCGGCCATCTTGGCCAGGTGGGCCGGGTTGCGGAAGCTGTTGCAGAGCACCTCGTGCCCGCAGCGCTTGTCGGGATAGCGGGCCAGCGCCCAGGTGAGCAGCGTCCAGCCCTCCGCGACCTTGTTGGCGCCGTACTGCAGGTGGTCCGGCATCCACAGGATGTCGAAGGGGGCGACGGTCTGGTCGAAGTAGGGGAAGGTGTCCTCGACCAGGCGCGACCAGATGTTGAGCCCGACGGGAACCCCCATGGCGCGCGGGGCCCTAGCCGCGGAACTGGCGCCGGTCGCCCGCGCGCAGCCACAGGCGCACGAGGTGCCGCCGGTCCTCCGCGGCCAGGGCGTCCTGGTACGGGGTGCGGCCGTGCACGATCACGCGGTTGTTCAGCACCTGGATCTGCCCACGCTCGACCCAGAGATCGAGGCGATGGGCCGGGTCGCCCAGGAACGCGTCCATGAGCCGGACCGACTCGGCGCCGTCGGCGTCCAGCGCGCGGCCGGTCTTCTCGTAGCCGCGTACGATGTGCCGGGCGTTGAAGCGCGTGCGCAGGCCCCCGTCCCACGCGAAGACGGGCCGGAAGTTGGTCGCGGCCGCGTCGGCCGCCTGGTAGTCCTGATGATCGCGGTAGAAGACCTCGTAGAGCCGGCGCAGCAGCGCGGGGTGCTCGGTCAGGAAGTAATTGTGGGCGGCCGCCGCGCTCGACACGATGCTCATGCCGCCGGCCCGCGCGGGCCGCAGGCAGAAGAGGCTCACGTAGTTGGGCGGCGCCTCGCCCATGCTGCTGTCGGTGTGCATCTCGAGCCCTTCGGGAGTCAGGGCGCCGCGCGTCTCCTGAGTGTATTCCTGCCCGTCGTGGCGCACGTCGTAGATGACGGTGCCCTTCCACTCCTGCGCCACCGGCGGCTCGAGGAAGCTCATCAGGAGCCAGTAGAGCGCGATCGCCTCGTCACGGCTCATGGTGTCCACCGGGAGCCGGTCCAGCATCACGAAGCCGGGGCCCTCGTCGAGCCGGCGGCGCACCTCGCGCATCCAGCGGGCGGTGGCCGCGAGCGGGAAGTGCTCGGGCAGGAGCAGGAGGGTCGGCACCGGGGCCCGGCGCAGCTCGGCGAGCGTGTCCAGGAGCTCGTCCAGCACCGCGGCGGGAATCGGGACCAGGTAGCGCTCGGCGGCCAGGGTCGGGCCGTGCCAGGCCGCGGGCTCCGGGACCAGGGTGGAGAGCGTGGCGGCCGCCTCGGTGGTCTTCACGAAGCCGTATTCTAGCAGCCCACGCTGCCGCGCCGGGTCTTTACCTGGTGTGGGTGAAAGCGCTAGCATGGCGCCCGCGAAGGCGCGGACCGGTGTGAGTCCGCTGGAGGAGAACCCCGCAGGACCAAGGGCCCAGAGGACCCAAGGGGAGGATCGCCATGATAGGAGCCTCGATGACGCGGCGGATCGTCTGGCTGATCGTCGCCGTCACCGGTCTCGCGCTCGTCGCGTGGCCGGCCATTGCCCAGCAGACCACCCCGCCGGCCGAGCCTCCGAAGCAGGAGGAGGTGCCCTTCTGGGCGATCGGACGACCGCAGGCCGGGCCGGGCGCGCAGATGGCGCCGGTGCCCGCGTTCCCGATTCCGACGCCCGCCGACAAGCTGCCGCTCGCGAAGATGAAGGTCCCGCCCGGGTTCAAGGTCGAGCTGTTCGCGGCCGAGGTCTTCGACGCGCGGGGGCTGCGGCAGGGCGACAAGGGCACGGTCTTCGTCAGCTCGCTGTTCGGGGCCGGCAAGATCTACGCGCTCGTCGACAAGGGCGGCAAGCGCGAGGTCAAGGTCATCGCCGAGAAGCTGATGCTCCCGAACGGGATCGAGTTCCACAAGGGCTCGCTCTACGTGGCGACCCCGAAGGACATCACCCGCTACGACGACATCGAGGCCAAGCTCGACAATCCCCCGGCGCCGGTGAAGATCTACGACCAGCTCCCCGGCGACGTGCCGCACGGCTGGAAGTTCATCAAGATCGGGCCGGACGGGAAGCTCTACGTGCCGGTGGGGGCGCCCTGCAACATCTGCGAGCCCGATCCGGAGAAGTACGCCCAGATCCGGCGCATCAACCTGGACGGCAGTGGCATGGAGATCGTCGCCCGCGGCGTGCGCAACACGGTCGGCTTCGACTTCCACCCCAGGACCGGCGAGCTGTACTTCACCGACAACCAGCGCGACTGGCTCTCCGAGGACCTGCCCAACGACGAGCTGAATCGCGTGACGAAGCAGGGCCAGCACTTCGGCTACCCGTACTGCCACCAGGGTGACTTCGCGGACCCGCAGCTCGGCTGGGGCAAGGCCTGCGCCGATTTCGTGAAGCCGGTGCTGCTCATGGGGCCCCACTCGGCCCCGCTCGGCATGCGCTTCTACACCGGGAAGATGTTTCCCCAGAAGTATCAGGGCGCCATCTTCGTCGCGCGCCACGGGCCGTGGAACCGGACCCAGAAGTACGCGGCCGACGTGGTCGCGGTCTTCCTCAACCCCAACGGCACCGTGAAGTCCATGGAGCCCTTCCTCACCGGGCTGGTCGAGAACAACGCGTACCTCGGCCGGCCGGTGGACGTGCTCGTGCTGAAGGACGGCTCGCTGCTCGTCTCGGACGACCACGCGGGCGCGGTCTACCGGGTCAGCTACAAGAAGTGACGGGGACCACCGGGCCGAGGGCGGTGATGCGACCGCTCTCGGCCCGCGTCGTCCTTCTGGCCGCCCTCGTTCTGGTGGCTGCCGGGCCGGCCGCCGCCCAGTCGGTGGACGAGCGCTTCACGGTGTGCCTCGCCTGCCACGGCGCGGACGGGCAGTCGCGTATCCCCGAGACTCCCTCGCTCGGCGGTCAGCCGTCCTTCTTCGTGGTCGCCCAGCTCTTCCTGTTCCGCGAGGGCCGGCGCGACAACCCGGCGATGATCGCGGCGGCCAAGGGACTCACCAACGGCGATCTGACCGCGTTCGCCGAGCGGGTCACCAAGCTGCCGCCGCCCCCCGCGCCCGAGGACCCGCCCGACCCCGCCCGATTCGCCCGGGGCCGGACGCTCACCCTGCGTCATCCGTGCGGGGTCTGCCACAACCCCGACTTCTCGGGACGCGAGCAGATGCCCCGGCTGGCGAGCCAGCGAGAGGACTACCTGCTCAAGTCCATGCGGGAGTACAAGAGCGGGGCGAGGCTGGGCTACGGCGGGGCGATGTCGCAGGAGCTGGCCGGGCTCAGCGACCAGGATCTGATGGACCTCGCCCACTTTCTCTCGCATCTGGGTGGGAAATTTTGACCGGGTTTCGGGCGGGGGTGAGGCAGAATCCTCGTCATGTCCGGTGGGACTCCGGTGCTCCGCTCGATCCGCGTGGCCGCGCTCCTGTCCGTGGCGCTGCTCCTGCTCGGTCTGCCCTCGCAGGCTCGCGGAGAGGCTTTCCTCGACGCGTTCCTGGGGAAGAGCTTCACGCAGGATAGCGACCTCCGGATCAAGCAATCGCGGCTCGGCAACGACTACACCTTCGAGGACGTGTCGTTCCGGGACGACTCGTTCACCAACCCGCCGTACTACGGGGTGCGCGCGGGATACTTCTTCGAGCGGTACTCGTGGCTCGGGGTCGGGGTCGAGTTCTTCCACATGAAGATCACCGCCGAGACCTCGGACGTCCGCCCGGTCGAGGGCACGCGGAACGGGGCCGCGCTGTCCGGCGGAACGAAGGTCAACTCGATCGTGCAGCGGTTCGCGGTGACCCACGGGGTCAACTACCTCACGCTCGACGCGCTGTTCCGCTATCCGCTCCTGCAGAGTCCCGAGCGGTTCCCCAAAGGTCGGTTCCAGCTCTACACCGGCGTGGGGCTCGGACCGGTGATCGGGCACCCGGAGACGCGGGTCGAAAACGTCCGGTCCGAGCCGGGCTACGAGCTCGCGGGGCTGGGCGTCCAGGGGTTCGTCGGCGCGCGCTTCCTGATCCTGAAGAACCTGGGCGTCTTCACCGAGTACAAGTTCAGTCACTCGGCCCTCGAGGTCGCGGTGCCCTCGGGCCAGGGCCGCGTGCAGGAGAACACCCACCACATCGTGGGCGGGATCACGATCCACTTCGGGTCGTTCTAGCCCGCTCCCGCCGCGTCCCGCAGCGCCGTCCAGACCCGGGCGGGCGACATCGGCAGATCCAGCTCGCTCACGCCCCGGCTCGCCAGCGCGTCGAGCACCGCGTTGACCGCGGACGGCAGCGCGCCCGCCACGCCCGATTCGCCCGCGCCCTTCACCCCGAGCGGATTGGTGGTGCAGGGGACTCCGTGGTGGCCGACGCGCAGCGCGGGCAGGTCGTCGGCGCGCGGCAGCATGTAGTCCATGAACGAGGCGGTGAGGAGCTGACCGTGCTCGTCGTAGATCACGTGCTCGCCCAGCACCTGGCCGAGGCCCTGGGCGATGCCGCCGTGGATCTGGCCCTCGACGATCGTCTCGTGCACCATGCGCCCCACGTCGTCCACCGCCGCGTAGCCCACCACCGCCACCGCGCCGGTCTCCGGATCCACCTCGACCTCGGTGACGTGGCAGCCGTTGGGGAAGCTCATCTGGGGCGAGACGAACTTGGCGCTGCTGTCGAGGCCGCCGGCCAGCTCGGGGGGAAGGTTCGGCAGCGAGCGGGCGCGCGTGGCCAGGTCGAGCAGCCCGATCGCGCGATCGGTGCCCTTGACGCGGAAGGCGCCGGCCGCGAACTCCACGTCCGGCACCGCGGCCTCGAAGTGATGCGCGGCCACCCGCCGGCCTTTCTCGATGGAGGTGTCGCAGGCCATCGCGGCGGCGCTCCCCGCCATCATCATGGAGCGTGACGCGACGCTGGGCGTGCCGGCCGGCACCAGGTCGCTGTCGCCCTGCACGAGCCGCACCGCGCTCGGATCGATGCCGAGGCGGGCCGCGATCAGGAACGGAAAGGTCGAGAGGTGGCCCTGCCCCATGGGCTGGGCGCCGGTGTGCAGCGCCACCGTCCCGTCCTCGCGGAAGCGCAGGTCCACCACCTCGTCGAGGATCCCGCCCGCCACCTCCAGGAAGCAGCAGAGGCCGATGCCGCGGAGCCGTCCGGCCTTCTCCGAGGCGGCGCGCCGCCCCGGGAAACCGCTCCAGTCGCCGAGGGCCAGCGCCTCGTCCATGATCGCCTCGAACTCGCCGCTGTCGTAGACCGGGCCGTTCGGGGTGCGATAGGGCATGGCGGCGGCCGGGATCAGGTTGCGCCGGCGCAGCTCCACGCGGTCCAGTGAGGTGGCGGCGGCCGCGCGATCGATCAGGCGCTCGAGGAGATAGAGCGCCTCCGGCCGTCCCGCGCCGCGGTAGGGCCCGAGCGGCGCCGCGTTGGTGAACGCGAGGGTGACGTCGATGGCGATCGCCGGGATGCGGTACACGCTCGACAGGCAGTTCTTCGTGTTGTTGGTGCCGAACACCGCGGCGAACGCGGAGACGTACGCGCCGATGCCGACCCGCGTGCGCACGCGCAGGGCCAGGAAGCGGCCGCTCGCATCGAGGGCCAGCTCCGCCTCGAGCATGCCGTCGCGGCCGTGGGTGTCGGCGAGGAAACTCTCGATGATCCGCAGGTTGGCCTGATGGGGGACGAGCAGTTTGACGTCGGTGGG
>CAMLFJ010000035.1 GCA_946479205.1 uncultured bacterium
AGGTGACGAAGGCGATGGACGGCAAGCGCCAGGGGAAGTCGGCGCGGCTCGGGCCCGAGCGGTTGCCGGTGTTCACGTTTCCCGCAGCGAAGATCGTGGAGTCGGCGTTCGGGCAGCCCGCCGAGGATATCGCCGTGAGGCCGTTCTCGACCCCTCACCCTGCCCTCTCCCCAGAGGGGAGAGGGGGGAGAGGCGCGTCATGATGCGTCTGCCGCCGTTCACGTACCTGGCGCCGGTGTCGGTGGCCGACGCGGTCAAGCTCATGGCCGATCACGGGCCGGAGGCCATGCTGGTGGCCGGGGGCACCGATCTCTACCCGAACATGAAGCGCCGCCAGTTCGAGCCAACCGTGCTGGTCGGGCTACGGGGTGTCCGGGATCTGGCCGGCGTGCGGCAGCCGGGCGCGGGCGCGCTCGCCATCGGGGCGGGGACCACGCTCACCGCGGTCTCACGGCACCCCGAGGTGCGCGCGAAGTACGCGGCGCTGGCCACCGCGGCGGGCGCGGTCTCCACGCCGCAGCTCCGCAACATGGGCACCCTCGGCGGCAACGTGTGCGTGGACACGCGCTGCAACTACTACAACCAGTCCTACCAGTGGCGGAAGGCGGTCAACTTCTGCATGAAGAAGGACGGCGAGATCTGCCTCGTCGCGCCGGGCAGCCCACGCTGCTGGGCGGTGTCATCGTCGGACACCGCGCCCGCGCTCTGGAGCCTGGGCGCGAGCGTGCGCCTGGCCGGCCCCGCGGGCGAGCGCACCATTCCGCTGTCGGCGCTGTATCAGGACGACGGCATCCAGTACCTCACCAAGCAACCGGGGGAGATCGTGACCGAGATCGTGCTGCCACCCGCCGACGGCGCCCGCTCCATCTATCTCAAGCTGCGCCGCCGCGGCTCCTTCGATTTCCCGGTGCTGGGCGTCGCGGCGACGGTGCACATGGACGGGGAGACCGTGCGCCAGGCCCGCATCGTGCTGGGCGCGGTGGCGTCGCTGCCGCGCGAGGCGGCGGACGCCGCGCGCCTGCTGGTCGGCGAGCGCCTCACGCCCGAGCTGATCGACCGCGTCGCCGACGCCGCGTACCGCCCCGCCAAGCCGCTCGACAATACCGACCTGACGCACCCGTACCGGAAGAAGATGGTGCGCGTGTACGTGGCACGCGCGCTGCGGCGGCTGGCCGGCCTGCCCGACGAGGCGGCGGCATGACCGCCCTCGGCCAGCGGATCAAGGCCTTCCGGGCCGAGCGCGCGCTGCAGCAGCGCCAGCTCGCCGAGAAGGCCGGCCTCACCCCGAGCATGCTGTCGCAGATCGAGTCGGGGCGCCTGACCCCGTCGCTGCCGACCCTGGGCAAGCTGGCCGCCGCCCTCGGCGTGTCCATCGGCTCCCTCTTCGAGCCGGCCCCCGCGGGGCGGCTCCTGGTGAGCCGGAAGGCCGACTACCCGGTGGTCTCCTTCGACGGGACCACCGAGAAGTGGCACGTGTTGGGGGCCGGGCTCTTCCAGGGTAAGATCCGGGCGGTGATGTCCACGCTCGGACCGCGGTCGCGGGGCGTGAAGACGGACAAGGTGGTCATCGAGCCGGGGCAGATGAAGCTCTTCTACGTCATCGAGGGCAAGGTGGCCTTGCAGTACAACGGTGAGAGTCACGTGCTGGGCGCCGGCGACAGCGCCTACCTCGACGGCGGCACCACGCACGGCTGGGAGAACGTGGGCTCGAAGATCGCCAAGGTGCTGTGGGTGATCCTCGGCTAGAGGAGAGACGATGGGCGACGGGGCGCGCGTGGTGGTCGACTTCCGGACGGACCCGAGCCGGTACAAGCACTGGAAGCTGTCCTTCGACGGGCCGGTGGCGACGCTCGCCATGGACGTCAAGGAAGACGGCGGCCTCGTGCCCGGCTACGAGCTCAAGCTCAACTCCTACGACCTGGGGGTGGACATCGAGCTCTACGACGCCATCCAGCGCCTGCGCTTCGAGCATCCGGAAATCGGCGCGGTCGTCCTCACCTCCGGCAAGGAGCGGATCTTCTGCGCGGGCGCCAACATCCGCATGCTGAGCCAGTCCTCCCACGGCTGGAAGGTGAACTTCTGCAAGTTCACCAACGAGACGCGGAGCGCGATCGAGGACGCCACCACCAGCTCGCGCCAGATCTGGATGGCGGCGGTGAACGGGCCCTGCGCGGGCGGCGGCTACGAGCTGGCGCTCGCCACCGACTGGATCATCATGTCGGACGACGGGTCCACCACGGTGGCGCTGCCCGAGGTGCCGCTGCTCGCGGTGCTGCCGGGCACCGGCGGCCTCACCCGGCTGGTGGACAAGCGGCGGGTGCGCCGCGATCGCGCCGACTTCTTCTGCACGCTGGAGGAAGGCATCAAGGGCCAGCGGGCCGTCGAGTGGCGCCTGGTGGACGAGGTGGTGCCGCGCTCGCGCCTGGCCGAGGCCACGAAGGCGCGGGCGGGCGATCTGGCCGCGCGCACCGATCGCCCCGCCGGCGCCCGCGGCATCACGCTCGCGCCGATCGAGCGGCGCATCGAGGGCGATCGCATCGCGTACACGCACGTCACCGGCGTGGTCGATCGCGCCCAGGGCGTGGCCGCGATCACGGTGGCCGCCCCCACGACGCCGCCTCCGGCCGACCCGGCGGGCATCCACGCCGCGGGCGGCAGCTTCTGGCCGCTGGCGGTCGCGCGCGAGCTCGACGACCTGATCCTGCACCTCCGCGCCAACGAGGAGGAGATCGGCCTCTGGGTGCTGCGGACCACCGGAGCCGCCGATCTGATGGAGGCGCACGACCGCGCGCTGGTGCAGCACGAGGCGGACTGGCTCGTGCGCGAGATCCGGCTCTATCTCAAGCGCACCCTGAAGCGCCTGGACGTCTCGTCGCGGTCCATCTTCGCGCTGGTCGAGCCGGGCTCCTGCTTCACCGGCACGCTGCTCGAGCTAGCGCTCGCCGCCGATCGCACGTTCATGTTCGACGGCGCCCGGCAGGGTGACGCGAGCACCCCGGCGATCCTCCGGCTGACCGGGATGAACTTCGGGCCGTATCCGACGGTGAACGGGCTCACGCGCCTCGCGAGCCGCTTCCTGGACGAGCCGGGTCGCGTGGACGATCTCAAGGGCCGCATCGGCGAGGACCTCGACGCGGCCGCCGCGGCGGAGGCCGGCCTCGTCACCTTCACGCCCGACGACATCGACTGGGAGGACGAGGTGCGCATCGCCATCGAGGAGCGGGCCGCCTTCTCGCCGGACGCGCTGACCGGCATGGAAGCCTCGCTGCGCTTCGGCGGTCCGGAGACGCTCGAGAGCAAGATCTTCGCGCGGCTCTCGGCCTGGCAGAACTGGATCTTCCAGCGGCCCAACGCGGTCGGCCCCAAGGGCGCCCTCAAGGTGTACGGCACCGGTGAGCGGGGCGATTTCGACCGCAGGAGAGTGTGATGGCGCCCATCGACTACAACGAGCGGATTCCCAACAACGTGAGCCTGACCGAGAACCGCCGGCTGCTGCGGGCGCTGGAGGACTGGCAGCCGAAGTTCCTCGAGTGGTGGCACGACATGGGGCCGGAGGGGTTCCAGTCCAAGGACGTCTACCTGCGCACCGCGGTGAGCGTGGACGCCAAGGGCTGGGCCCAGTTCGGCTACGTGAAGATGCCCGAGTACCGGTGGGGGATCTTCCTCGCCGAGCCGGAGGCGGACCGCCGGATCAACTTCGGCGACCACCAGGGCCAGCCCGCCTGGCAGGACGTACCGGGCGAGTACCGCGGGACGCTCCGCCGCCTCATCGTGACCCAGGGCGACACCGAGCCCGCCTCGGTGGAGCAGCAGCGGCATCTCGGGCGCACGTGCCCGTCGCTCTACGATCTCCGCAACCTCTTCCAGGTGAACGTGGAGGAAGGCCGGCACCTCTGGGCGATGGTCTACCTGCTCGACGCCCACTTCGGCCGCGACGGCCGCGAGGAGTCGGAGGCGCTGCTCCAGCGCCGCTCCGGCGATCACGACAAGCCCCGCATCCTGGGCGCCTTCAACGAGAAGACCCCGGACTGGCTGTCCTTCTTCATGTTCTGCTTCTTCACGGATCGCGACGGCAAGTACCAGCTCGCGAGCCTCGCGGAGAGCGGCTTCGACCCGCTCTCCCGGACCTGCCGCTTCATGCTCACCGAGGAAGCCCACCACATGTTCGTGGGCGAGAGCGGGGTCGGGCGCATCGTGCAGCGGGCCTGCGAGCTGATGCGCGAGCACAAGACCGACGACGTGCGGAAGCACGGCGGGATCGACCTGCCCACCCTGCAGAAGTACATCAACTTCCACTGCTCGGTCTCGCTCGACCTCTTCGGCTCCGAGGTCTCGACCAACGCGGCCAACTTCTACACCGCGGGGCTCAAGGGGCGGTTCGAGGAGACCAAGAAGACCGACGATCATCGCCTGAAGGGCGGAACCTACCCGGTGATCGGGCTCGACGGCGAGAAGATCACCACTCGCCAGGAGGCCGCGCTGGTCTCGCTCAACGAGCGGCTGCGCGACGACTACGTGGCCGACTGCCAGCGGGGGGTGAACCGCTGGAACGAGATCATCAAGAACCACGGCATCGACTTCACCCTCACGCTGCCCCACCGCGCCTTCCGGCGGGCCATCGGGGCCTTCGCGGAGGTCCGGGTCTCGCCCGACGGGCGCGTCGTGAGCCAGGCCGAATGGGACGCGCGGCATCGCGACTGGCTGCCCACCGACGAGGACGCGGCCTACGTGGGCAGCCTGATGAGGCCGGTGACCGAGCGCGGCAAGATGGCCGGCTGGATCGCCCCGCCCGCGCGCGGGGTCAACGGCCAGGCCGAGGACTTCGAATACGTCCGGTTGAGCTGAGAACAGGAGGCGTCGCCATGCCCACCGTCGTCAAGCCCAAGCGCTTCGGTCCTCCCCTCGGGATGTACTCCCACGGCATGGTGGCCGCGGGCGGGCAGATCGTGGTGGTGGCGGGGCAGGTCGGGATGGGCGAGGGAGGCGCGGTCGCGGTCGGCGACGTGGGCGCGCAGACCAAGCAGGCGCTCGAGAACGTCCGCGTCATCGTCGAGGCCGCGGGCTGCACGATGAGCCACGTCGTGCGCCTGCAGACGTTCCTGACCCACGCCGAGGACATTCCCCGGTTCATGGCCGCGCGCGCCGAGGTCTTCCCGCGCCACTTCCCGGATGGCGTCTACCCGCCCAATACCCTGCTGGTGGTGAGCCGCCTCGTGCAGCCCGAGCTGCTGGTCGAGATCGAGGCCATGGCGGTCAAGCCCGCGTCGCCCGGCCCCGCGAAGCGGCCCGCGTCCCGGGCGCGCAAGAGCCCGGCCCGGCGGAAGACGTCGCGGAAGCGCCGATGATCGAGGTGCCCGCGCGCTTCAACGCGACCACCTTCTTCGTGGACCGGCACGTGGCGGAAGGCCGCGGCGCCAAGGTGGCCTTCTTCCACGACGAGGGCTCGCTCACCTACGCGGGGCTGCAGGAGCTCGTCAACCGCACCGGCAACGCGCTGCTCGATCTGGGGGTGCGCCCCGAGCAGCGGGTGCTGTGCCTGCTCCTCGATTCGCCCGAGTTCCTCGGCGCGTTCTGGGGCGCCATCAAGATCGGCGCGATCCCGATCCCCGCGAACACGATGCTGCGGGCCGACGACTACCTGTACTTCCTCGACGACAGCCGGGCGCCGGTCGCGATCGTGTCGGAGGCGCTGCTGGCGGAGGCGGGCCCGGCGCTCGCGAAGGCCCGCTACCTCCGGCACGTGATCGTCGCGGGACGCGCGTCGGGCCCGCAGATCCCGTTCGAGAGCTGGGTGGCGAAGGCCTCCGCGCGGCTCGAGCCCTTCGACAGCTCGAAGGACGACGCCGCGTTCTGGCTCTACTCCTCGGGCTCCACCGGCCGGCCCAAGGGCGCGGTGCACCTGCAGCACGACATGGTGGTGTGCTCGGACACCTACGCGCTCCAGGTCCTCGGCATGACCGAGGCCGACCGCACCGTCTCGGCCGCGAAGCTCTTCTTCGCCTACGGGCTCGGCAACAACGGGTACTTCCCGCTGCGCGTGGGCGGCCAGGGCGTGCTCTACCCGCATCGCCCGACGCCCGACGCGATGTTCGAGCTGATCCAGCGCCACCGGCCGACGCTCTTCTTCGGCATCCCCACGCTCTACGCCGCGATGCTCCAGGTGAAGGAGGCGGAGAAGCGCTACGATCTCTCGTGCCTGCGCCTCTGCGTCTCCGCGGGCGAGGCGCTGCCCGAGGAGCTCTACCGGCGCTGGCAGGAGCGCTTCGGGGTCGAGATCCTGGACGGGATCGGCACCACCGAGATCCTGCACATCTTCCTCTCGAACCGTCCCGGCCGCGCGCGGCCCGGGTCCACCGGGTTGGCGGTGCCGGGGTACGAGGCGATGGTGGTGGACGAGGAGGGCCGCCCGATGCCCGCCGGGGAGATCGGCAACCTGCGGGTCAAGGGCGACTCGATCATGGCCTACTACTGGAACCAGCACGAGAAGACGAAGGCCGCGCTGGTCGGCCACTGGATGCAGACCGGGGACAAGTACTACCAGGACGCGGACGGCTACTTCTGGTACTGCGGCCGGGGTGACGACATGCTCAAGGTCGGCGGCATCTGGGTCTCGCCGGTCGAGGTGGAGAACACCCTCATCGGCCATCCCGCCGTCCTGGAGACCGCGGTGGTGGGCCACGCGGACTCCGACGAGCTGATCAAGCCGAAGGCCTTCGTGGTGCTCAAGGACGGGCACGCGGCCTCCGCCGCCCTCGAGGCCGAGCTCAAGACCTTCGTGAAGGACAAGATCGCGCCCTACAAGTACCCGCGCTGGATCGAGTTCGTGCCGGAGCTGCCCAAGACCGCGACGGGCAAGATCCAGCGCTTCAAGCTGCGACAGTGAGGGCCTGCGCGGCATTTTGTCTTGCCGGCGCCCCGGGCGGGTTGCCTGGCATCGAGGTCCCGCGACGTCCCTGTCCCGCACCCGTCTGGTCGTTACCCTTTGAGTTCATTGGACTCTCGCGCGCGGGGTCCGTCTGGCCCTTGGGTTGCACCCGGCGCTCTGGACCCAACGAACTGAACGGGGGAGTTCATGTCCCAGAAGGCGGTCGAGCTCATCCTCATGCGGCAACTCGCGAGCTCCTTGGCCATGCCGATCTTCCTCGTGGACCCGGCCGGAGATCTCCTCTTCTACAACGAGCCCGCCGAGCAGCTGCTGGGCAGTCGGTACGATGAGACGGGAGAGATGTCGGTAGGGCAGTGGTCCAGCCTCTTCACCCCGATCGGCGAGGACGGCGCCCCGCTGCCCGGCGAAGCGCTGCCGCTCAATATCGCGCTGCACAAGCATCGCGCCGCCCATCTGGCGTTCTGGATCCGGGGGCTCGATGGCGTTTCGCGCAAGATCGGGGCGACCGCATTTCCGCTCGAAGGGCAGGGCGGCCGGCAGCTTGGAGCCGTGGGGATCTTCTGGGAGCAGCCCTGACGTGAGGGTCACGCTCTGGGGGACTCGCGGGTCGCTTGCCGCCCCAGGGCCGGAGACAGTCCGCTACGGCGGCAACACCGCGTGCGTCGAGGTGCGAGGCAAGAGGAACGCGCTCCTGGTCCTGGACGCCGGGACGGGGATCCAGCGGCTGGGGGCCATGGTGCGCGGCGGGAGAGGGCGCATCGACCTGCTGCTGACCCATCTCCACATGGACCACATCCAGGGGCTCGGCTTCTTCGAACCCCTCTACGAGCGGGGCCGCGAGATTCATATCTGGGGTCCCCCGTCGCCCACGCTCGACCTGCGCACCCGGCTGGCCCGGTACCTGTCCCCTCCGCTCTTTCCGGTTCGGCTGCGGGATCTGCCATGCCGGCTGACCTTGCACAACGTGCCTCCCGAACGCTTCGAGGTCGGAGGGCTCGAGGTCGAGGCCGCGCTCGTCTGTCATCCCGGGTCGACGGTCGGCTACCGGATCTCCGAAGGGGCCCGCTCGCTCGCCTATCTGCCGGATCACGAGCCCGCCCTGGGGCTCCGGGAGTTCCCCGGTGAGCCGGAGTGGACGTCGGGCTTCGACCTGGCCGCCGGCGCGGACCTGCTCATCCACGACGCGCAGTACACGACCGAGGAGTACCAGAAGCGGGTTGGATGGGGGCACAGCTCGATGCGGGACGCGATCGCGTTCGCCACGGTGGCGGGGGCCAGACGATTCGTTCCGTTCCACCACGACCCGACTCACGACGACGCCATGCTCGACTGCATCGACTCGGTGGTACGGACCGGCGATCTGCCCTTCGGGTTCGTCGCGGGTACGGAAGGCGCGACCTTCGAGGTCTGAGCCTGTGTTAGTATTGAGCCCGTTTCAGGCCCTCGTTCGAGGCCGTCGGAGCGTGGCAGCACGCATGGGAGATCCAGCGATGCGGAAATTGCAGCGACACAGTTCCCTCCAGCTCGTGGTCGTATCCGTGCTCGGCGGTCTCCTCCTCCTGGCCATGCCGGCTTCCGTGGTTGCACAGCAGGGCGCGCCGAGCGCGGAGCTCAAGCGTGTCGTCGGGCGCGTGGAGGTCCTCGCCAAGGGGCAGACCCAGTGGATCCCGGCGGTGGTCGGAGCCCGACTGGCCGAGGGAGACGACATCCGGGCCTACGCGGGAGCCTCGGCCGAGGTGGCGCTACCCGACACGAGCACGGTCGTGGTGGCCGAGAACAGCCGACTCCTTCTGACGAAGATGGAGTATGACCCCCAGAGCCAGAGCCGGCTGATTCTCCTGCATCTGGTCGTGGGGAAGGCGCGTGCGACGGTTGCGCAGGCCGCCGTCACGCTGGCCCGGATCCGCCAGTCGAACTTCGCCATCTCCACGCCGACGGCCGTGGCGGCGGCGAGGGGAACGATCCTGTGGGTCTTCACGGACGGCCAGAAGAGCATGATGGCCGTCGAGCCCGAGATCGGCTTCACCGAGGGCAGCTCCCAGGGCGTCTGGAGACAGTAGCCGGTGCGGCGCCCGCTGGCCGTCGTGCTCCTGGCACTCCTCGCCGGTTGCGCCACGGCCCCGGGGCCGACCGGCCGCCCGTCAACCCTGTCCGAGCTGCTGCTGGCCCTCGACGCGTCCGAGAAGATGGGCGGCGATCCGCGCTGTCGCAGTCGCAGCCTGAGCGCCACGGAGGTGGTGGTTCCCGTCGAGCTCACCGCTCAGGGTGTCTCCGGCCGCTGGACCGAGCGCTGGACGGTGGATCGCTGTGGGATGGCGGTGCCCTACGTGGTGAAGTTCGACCGGGCGCCGGACGGAGACCTCGACGTGAGCATGCAGCGCGAGGTGCCCGAAGCGGAGACGACGACGGTTCCCGGCGATACCCTCGCAGACCGCATCCTCCAGCGCGACACCCTCGCGTTCCTGGCCCAGCGGGACCTGTCCGAGGCGGGCCCGGAGGCGCGCTGTCGGATTCGCAAGGTCGTCGGGACGGAGGTCGTGGCGCCCGTGGAGGGCGGCCAGGTCGAGGGCGACCGGCCCATCGCCGGGCGGTGGGTGGAGCGCTGGACGCTCGACCGGTGCGGAACGTCGGTCGCCTACATGATTCGCTTCACCACCACCCCGAAGGGCACCACCTTCATCGCCGAGCCGCAGCGCTGATCGGGCCCGACGAGGGGGGAGCGGGGCCGCGCTGGTACGCCGTGCGCACTCGCTCGCGCCACGAGAAGCAGGTGCACGCGCAACTCGCCGACCGCCCGGGGATCGGCGTGTTCCTGCCCCTCCGGGAGCGACGCAGCCGGTGGAAAGATCGGGTCAAGCGGGTCCAGGAGCCGCTGTTCCCCGGTTACTGCTTCGCCCGCTTCCGCCACCTGGATCGGCTGCGGGTGCTCAAGGCCGTCGGCGTGGTGGGGCTGGTGGGCCCGAGCGGGGAGCCCGAGCCGATCCCCGACAGCGAGATCGAGGCGATCCGCACGCTGGCCGGTAGCCGTCTCAGCTACGAGCCTTTCCCGTTTCTCGCCGAAGGGATGATGGTCGAGGTGATCCGGGGGCCTCTCATGGGAGCCCGCGGACGACTGCTCCGAAAGGATCGTGAGTTCCGCGTCGTCCTGTCCGTGACCCTGATCCGGCAGTCGGTCTCGGTGGAGATCGACGCGGCCGACGTCACGCCGGTCTGACGGGAGGCTACCGCTTCGGGTTCCTGACCGGGACCTCGTTCGGGTCGAGCATCAGCGTGCCGATTTCCCGCCCGTAGTGATCGTACTGCCAGCGGATGATGGCCACACCCTGGCGCCGGTCGGTCTTCAGGCGTTGATCAATCCCGAGATAGCGCTCTTCCACCGTGTTCCGGTTGGCGTCGTACTGCCAGCGAACGATGGCGACCCCGCGGTTCTTGTCCTCTCTCAGCTGGCCGTCCGGTCCCAGGTAGCTTTCCTCGACGGTCTTCCCGTTCGATCCGTACTGCCAGCGCACCGCGGCGACCCCACGCAGCCGATCGAGGGTCGGCCGTCCGTCGGGGCCGAAATAGCTCTCCTCAATGGTGTTTCCGTCGGGATCGTACTGCCAGCGGACGATGGCCGCGCCCAGGCGCCGGTCTGCTTTCAGCTGCTCGTTGAGTCCGAAGTGTCTCTCCTCGACCGGCTGACCTTGCGGATCGTACCGCCAGCGGAACATGGCCAGGCCGGAATCCTTTGCTTCCTTCGGTCGATCGTCGGCACCGAGGTTTCTCCACTCGACCGGATTCCGCTTCTCGTCGTACCGGAGCGCGATCGCGTATGCCCCGTCCTGGTTGGCCGTTGGCCTGCCGCCCGCATCGAGGAAGACCCGCTTCTCGATCCCTTCGGGATGCTCGATGCGGATCGTGGCGACGCCGGAGGTGGGATCGGGGGTCAGCGCGCCGCCCTGCCGGTGGTCCACGCGCACGATGCGACCGCCCTGATAGACGAAGTGATAGCAGCCGCTGTCCCGGAGGGTGGCGGCCGACTCGCGGGAAGTGCCCTGGATCGCGTAGCGGGAGTCGAGGAAGATGTGGGGATAGCAGTCGGACTGGGTGGTGGCGGTCGTCGCGCATCCGGCCAGCACGACCATCCCCAGCCCCAGCGCCGCGGCCAGGCCGCAAGAGCTATTCACGTTGGGCATTCGCGTACTCCGCGCGTCCCATGATACACGGCGGGCGCGGAGTTCCATAACTGTGAGCGCTGGACTCGGCGAGCGGGGTCAGTTCGCGCGGGCGGCCGAGGGCGCACCGGGCGCCAGCTCGACGATCAGTGCCGGCAGGCCTGGATCGCCTCCGATGCCCAGGACGTGGCTGTTCTCGCGCTGCCCCCGCCGCTCGCTGCGCCGACGCTCGGGTTTGTGCGAGTCTGGCCGCTCACGCCGCTCGGACATTCGCCGATCGACAAGCACGTCGACCTCAGGATTTCCCAGGAACTGGCGCTGTAGATCCGCATAGACTTCGGGGTAACCTCGGGTCACGATGAACAGGTAACGCGGCATCTGCCGGTTCTCCAAGCAGCCCGGTCGTTCAGGACAAAGAGGCTGGAAGCTTGAGGAACTGTAAGAAGGGAGGACCGTCCTTGTCAAGGACGATCCCCGCGGGTCCCGTGCTAGCGGTGGAAGGCCCCCTCGACCTTGTGGCGCTCTTCGTGGGCCAGGCAGGCCCCGTCTTCGTCCGAGCACACGATGATATGCCGCACGGTATGGCATCCGGCCACCCGACCCAGCTGCATCGTGCGGCCTTCGGTGGCCGCCCAGCGGGCTTCGGCGCGCGCCACGTCGCCACCCAGGGACGCGCAGAAGTTCCGACTCACGCCCTGGCTCCGCGCGAGGACATACAACGTGTCGCCGCTCGTCCGGAGCTGGACGTCGTGCCCGGAAAAGCCAGCCGATTGCCCGGAGAAGCCAGCCGAGCTGCATCCGGCGATCGTGGTCAGCAGGGTGAGGAGAAGGACCGAAAGGATTCGGGGCGGGCTACTCGGTGCGCTGGTCATGATGGGTCTCCTGTTGCGGGAGACCCCCTCGACTGCGAGAGTTCACGATACCCTTCCTTCGACAACCCGGCCGTCAGGCTACTGCAACCTGACCCGTGGTTTTGCGTCCCCACCTCGCGGTGGGTTTGCCCTTATCGGGAAGGGGTCTCTTCCGCTGCTATTGTCCAGAGAGAGGGGCAACAGTTGTGCCAGCGCAGACCAGGGGAGCCCACAAAGGAAAAGGGGCTGCTAAATCAGGATGTTAACGCGCGTACGGGTGGTCAAATAGCAGGCCGGTCCGAGGGGTCGGAAGTCCAATTACTGACACAGCGGGCGCCGAAAGGTGTCGGGCGACTCGTTGGCCCTGCGGTCGCTGGCGTGTGCCTGGTCCTGCTCACCGCGGCCTGCGCCTCCTTCGTCTGTCGCCCGCTGAGCGTCACGGTGGCGGAGAAGGAGGAGCGCGCGGGCCTGGACATGGTACCCCGCGGCGTGGAGACTACCGCGACCGGACGCCTCGATGTTCTGCGTGCTCCGGAAATCGTTCGCGACTACTGGGTGCGGGCCGGGGACGGGACCTGGTACCGCGTCTCCCTCGACAAGTTCCGGGCGGCCGAGGTTGGCCGGCCGCTGGAGCTCTGCCAGTAGGCACGGAGGGCGAGACCCGCGGCGGCTGGACTGCGCGCCGACCGTGAGGTCATCCGCCAGACGCTGGCGGCGATTCGCGCGGCGCTCCGTGGCCGGCCCTTTGGGCGGGCAATGAGCGAGAGCCAGGACAGAATGCCTGTGGGCTTTCCGGCGACGAGT
>CAMLFJ010000036.1 GCA_946479205.1 uncultured bacterium
ACGAGCGCGTGAAGGGCACGCAGGTCAGCGTCGACACCATGAAGGGCGGCGTCGTACACCTGCGCGGCAAGGTCGACAGCGCCGAGGCGAAGGCGGCCGCGGAAGAGGTTACCAAGGGCATCGAGGGCGTGCAGTCGGTGAAGAACGACCTCCAGGTCGTGGCCCCGGCGGCCCGGAAGATGGTGGACACCAAGGACGCGGACATCGACAAGGCGGTGAAGGCGCGCCTGGCCAAGGACGCGCAGGTCAAGAAGGTGGACGTGCGCACCGACGCGGGCGTGGTGACGTTGACCGGTGAGGTGCCGAACATCGTCGCGTCGGCCAAGGCTTCCGAGATGGCCCGCAACGTGACCGGCGTGAAGTCGGTCAAGAACGAGCTGACCGTCCGGCAGGCCAACAAGTAAGCAGCACGCCATGGCCAAGCCGAGGACGAAGGGTCGCGGCAAGGTCAAGAAGGTGATGGGCGAGTACAAGCGGGGCACGCTCCGCTCGTCCTCGGGAGGGAAGGTTCGCAAGCGCAAGCAGGCCGTCGCCATCGCGCTGAGCGAGGCTCGCCAGGCGGGAGCCCGCATTCCGCGGCGGCGGCGGACATCCCGGGCTCGCTGAGGCGGCCGGGAAGACCCGGCGCGAGAGCGCCGGAACGCACAGAAAGGAGTACGACGCCATGGGCACCACGGAGAAGCAGGGACAGCAGGGTGGGCAGCGTCAGCCGGGACAGCCCGGCCACGACCGGGACAAGGACCGTCAGGGCCAGCAGCAGCAGGAGCCGGGCCGCAACCCGCAGCCGGGTGGGGGCCAGGGCGATCGCAGCGGTCAGGGTGGTCAGGGCGAGCGGCGGTAGGTAGACGCCAAGGGCGGGCGGCGGGGCACTCCCGCCGTCCGCCGGGCCTTCACGATCGAGCGAGAGCGCGAGGAGGAACGAGCGGTGTCACTCATCCTGATCATCATCCTGGTACTCATTCTGGTCGGGAGCCTGCCGACATGGGGCTACAGCTCGGGCTGGGGCCCGTATCCGAGCGGCGGTGTCGGCCTCGTACTCTTGATCCTCATCATCCTGATGCTCACGGGGCGGCTCTGAGATGAACGCGTGCGCGGCATCGGGACGGGTGGCGGCGGCGGTCGTCCTCGCCATGGCGGGCCTCGGAGTGGGGCTCCTCCTGCTCGGCGGCCGTCGCCCCACTCCGCTCCCGGTGGCGCGCTGTCCGATCCACGGCGTCGCCTACGATGCCGAACTCGAGGTGTGCCCCGACTGCGCCAAGACGGACGCGGCGGGAGACAAGGGAGGCGTGCGATGAGCGGGATGCCGGCGCTGTACTGTCGGACGTGCAGCACCTTTCGGGAAGTCGAGGACTGGCGGGAGCGGGGCGAGGCCCTCGTGATCGCGCTGGGACCCTGTGGGCACGAGATCCGGCGGAGCGCCGGGGTCGAGTGGCCCATCCACAAAGTAGCCGCATGAGAAGGAGAGCGTCATGCTGAGTCGATTCGTGCTGGGTGCCATCGCGGGCGGTATCGCGGTCTACGTGTGGGGCGATGAGATCCGTCGCTTCGCGAACACCAAGGGACGTACCGCGCGCCTCGCGGCCGCGGACACGCTGAAGGCGGTTCAGTCGACCGCCGAGGGGATGTTCGATAGCGCCAAGGACCAGGTGACGTCGACCCTGCAGTCGGGTCAGGACGCCATCCGGCCCGCGCGGGCCACCCGGGAGCGGTGATGAGCGTGCGGGCGCTGGTCGGCGGCGCGATGGTCGCGGCGATCCTGCTCGGAGGCTGTGCCTTCGAGACCGCGCCCGCCGGCCGTACCTCCGACAGCACGCGTCCGGCGCCGACCCAGAAGGCACCGTCCGCCTCCCAGGCCAGCGTCGATCCGGCGCAGGTCGAGCGCCTCAAGCGCGTGATGATCCCGCTGATCCAGGTCATGAACAAGCCGAAGACGCCCGGCCAGGTCAAGATCGGCATCATCGCCGATCCGTCGATCAACGCGGCGAACGCGGGCAACGGCGAGTTCTACGTGACCACCGGTCTCCTCCAGAAGGCGTCCGATGATCAGCTGCTCGCGGTGATGGCCCACGAGGTTGCTCACGACGACCTCGGCCACGTGGCCAAGGCCCAGGCGCTCGGTACCGGGATCGGAATCGGCGCGGTCATCCTCGACCAGATCATTCCGGGCGCAGGCCGGGTGGCGCCGATCGCGGGCGCGCTGATCCAGCGCAAGTACAGCCGCAGCGAGGAGTACGAGGCCGACGCCCACGGCGTCGACCTGCTCACGCGGGTGGGCCGGAACAAGGACGTGATGATCAACACTCTCACTTGGCTGATGAGTGCCGAAGGCGGCGGCGGGGGCGGCGGCTTCCTGAGCACCCATCCCGACACGGGAGATCGCATCGACGTCCTGCGCAAGCTGTGAGCGGACCCGGTGTGCGGAGGGCGGGCGACGTGATCTCCGTCCTCTGCCTCCTTCTGTTGCTGGCGGGCTGCAGCCACGCCCAGGCGCACCTTGAGCTGCCAGATCTCCGGATCAACGAGCCCTCGTTCCGCTCGACCCTCGTCGGGTACACCGGCGGCACGGTGGTGGGCGGGAACCGGATCGCCGTCCTGCTCAACGGCGAGGAGATCTTTCCCGCCAAGCTCGAGCTGATCAGGGCCGCGCGGAAGAGCATCACCTACGCCCAGTACGTCTTCGAGGAAGGCGCGCCCGCCGCGGACACCGCGCAGGCCCTCGCGGAGCGGTGCCGCGCCGGGGTCAAGGTGCACGTGCTGGTCGACGCGGTCGGCTCCCTGATGATGCCGGCGCAGTACCGCGACTGGATGACCGAGGCCGGGTGCCAGGTGGCCTCCTACCGCCCGGTCACCCCGTGGACCATCGACCGCGCCAACTACCGCAATCACCGGCGCATCCTGGTGGTGGACGGCCAGGTCGGCGTCACCGGAGGCTCGGGTACCAGCGGCAAGTGGAGCGGCAACGGCAAGCAGGAGGGCCAGTGGCGGGACACCGACATGCGGGTCGAAGGCCCGGTGATCAACCAGCTCCAGGGCGCGTTCGCGGAGAACTGGCTCGAGGCGACCGGCGTTTCCCTCGGCGGTCCCGACTACTTCCCCTGGCCGATCGAGGCCAAGGGCGCGATGGAATCGCAGATCGTGCGGAGCTCGCCCGCGGGGGGCAGCGTGGCGATGTACACCATGTTCCTGCTCGCGATGTCGGCGGCGCGCCGGACGATCTACATCACCAATCCCTACTTCGTGCCCGACGACAAGATGATCGAGACGCTGCTCCAGGCCCGGCGCCGCGGGGTACGCATCGTGCTGCTCCTGCCCGGCGCGATCGACCACAACCTCGTGCGGCAGGCGAGCCGCTCCCAGCTCGGCCGCCTCCTCCAGGCCGGGGTCCAGATCTACGAGTACCGCGCGGCGCTGCTCCATTCCAAGACCATGGTGATCGACTCCACCTGGGCTACCGTGGGCAGCACCAACCTGGATCGCCGCTCGTTCGAGCTGAACGAAGAGCTGAACCTGATCGTGTACAACGCCGACATCGCCCGCCGGCTCGAGCGCGTGTTCGTCGACGATCTCCAGCAGTCCCGCGAGGTCACCCTCGCGGAGTGGAAGGACCGCGGGCTCGTGAGCCGGTTCCTCGAGATGCTCTCCCTCCCGATCCGCGGCCAGATGTGATCGGTTGACCAGGGCGATAGGCTGGAAGTATGGCCCGCGGAACCGCCTTCTTCCTCGCGCTCGTCCTCGCCGTCGCGGGCGGGGATAGCTTTTCGCCGGCTCTCGGCCCGGGCGCGGCCGGGGCCGAGACCCCTCTGCCCCACGTCTCGCCGGGCTTCTTCGATCCCGCCGCGCGGGCGGGCAGCGCGTACAAGAACGTGGACCCCGACTATCGCCGCGCGTCCTACTGGGCGCGGCTGCACTCCCTGGTGGTGGGGGCAACCTGGCTCGTCTCCGAGCGGCGGGTCGCGGCGCTGCCGCTCGGCACGCCGGACTGGGCCGCCCTCCGCGACCGCCGCCCCCACGCGCCGACGGTGACCTGGATCGGCCACTCCACCGTGCTGCTGCAGCTCGATGGCGTGACTTTCCTGACCGATCCGACCTGGGCCGAGCGCAGCGGCCCCTTCAGCGGCTTCATCGGGGTGCGCCGCTACACCCCGCCCGGCATCGCGTTCGACGACCTGCCTCCCATCGACTTCGTCCTGATCTCCCACGACCACTACGACCATCTCGACGAGCCCACCGTGCGCCGCCTCGCCCGTACGTTCGATCCGCTCTTCATCGTGCCGCTCGGCATCAAGGCCTGGCTCGAGGATCGCGGCATCACCAACGCGGTGGAGCTCGACTGGGGCGAGTCGGTCACGGTCAAGGGGCTGACGGTGGTGTGCACGCCGGCGCAGCACGGCAGCGGCCGCACCGTCATCGACCAGGGCCGCCGGCTCTGGTCCTCGTGGGCGGTGCTGGGCTCGAAGCGCTTCTACTTCGGAGGCGACACCGGGTACTACCGCCACTTCGCCGAGACCGGCGACCGGCTCGGACCGTTCGACCTCGCCGCGCTGCCGATCGGGTCCTACACCCCGCGGGAGATCGCCAAGCCGGTGCACCTGTCGCCGGAGGAGGCGCTGCAGGCCGCGCTGGACCTGCGCGCCTCCCATCTGCTCGGCGTGCACTGGGGCACGTTCGCGCTGGCTCGGGAGCCATACCTGGAACCGCCCACCCGGCTCCGGGCCGAGATCGAGCGGCGCCACCTTGGCGCCGACGCCGCCTGGATCCTGAATCCGGGTGAAACCAGGAGCTGGTAGCTACAGCCAGTAGTACGGGAACCGGTAGTAGTCGTGCAGCCGGGTCTCGTAGTCGCGGTTGAAATCCGCGTCCGGCTTGTACTCGGGCGCCTCCTGGATGCGCTTCTTCTCGATGTTCATCACCACCGTCTCCCGCTCGGGAGCCACGCTGCTGATCCAGGCGGTGGAGAGTACGACCTTCTTGCCGGGAAGCCAGTTGCCGGTGTCGATGACCAGGTAGCGCAGCTTCATCTCCTGATCGTCCACGATGAGATCGCTGACGTTGCCGATCTCTCCGTCGGTGGCGAGGATCCGGTAGTTGAGCACGTTCTTGATCGGTCGCAGCATGGGGCGCTCCTTTCGACGCGATTTCCCTCGAGACGCGGGAGGGAGCATCATCCATGCCGCGCCCAAAAACCCGGAGCGATCCGCGGTTTCCGCCGGTCGGGCCGCGCGCGGATCGCGCGACCGGAACGAACTACTGGGTAGTATCGATGACCTGGCGGACGTGGGAGGGGCCGCTCGTCTCCGCGTAGCGCCCGTACGCGCCGATCGCGCCGCGCCAGAAGCGGATCGCGGGCTCGTTGCGCGGGAGCTCGAAGATCTCCCATTTCCCCCGGAATCGGTCGAAGAGGGTGAACACCGCCCGCCGCCCGATCCCCTGGCCCCGGTACGACCGCAGCACGAAGAACTCGGACATGCGGAAGTCCATTCCCGGCTGCATGTGGGGAGACGGGGCCTGATTCACGAGCGCGAAGCCGACGCGGCGGCCCGACTCGAGCACGATGAACGGGTGATCGGTGTCCTCCTGGAGCCAGCCCGGCAGGTGATCGGGGCTCCAGAGGCCCCGATCGTCCAGGGTGTAGTACGAGTCGTCGAACGCGGAGAGGTCGTGGAGATAGAACGGATAGACGTTGATCAGCCACTCGCGATCGAGCAGCGAGCGCCGGGCGTCGCGCAGCTCGACGCCCACGGCGTCAGGGGGCGATGGGATTCGCGCGCCGGGCCGCGGCGCGGATCCGGTCGGCGTCCTCGGCGAGCAGGAGCCGGGCCTCGACCAGCGCGGCGGTCGCGGCCTCGACGCGGGCCACGTACGCGGCGTGGCTGCCGTAGCGCTCCTCGAGCGACGGACGCGGGTCGCCCGTGGCCAGCCGCTCGGCCCGGGTCCGCGCGAACGCGACGAAGGTCCCGTCGCGGTCGCAGAGCTCGCCGTCCGGGAACGGCTCCCGGTAGACGTTCCAGCCGGTGTGGGTGCCGAGCGGCACCGCGATGGCGGGCAGGCGGATGCCCGCCACCTCGTTGCCGTCTCCGTCCACGCGCGACACCAGCGGCCGGTAGGCTCTCGTCGCATCCGGGCGGGGGTCGATCCAGTCCCCGAAGACCGCAATACGGTTGACCTCGAGCACGCGGCGCACGCCGGGGAGGGACGGAAACCCGGTGTCGTCGGGCGGGACCAGCGTACCGCCCGCGAGGGTGGGCACACGGCTCGAGGGCGGCTCGACCCCGTCGCTCACCCAGCGGTCGAGCGCGGTGAGCAGGGCCCGGAGCGCGGGCGCCGGGCTGTGCGGATTGCGCGGGTTCGCGCACGGGCCCGGCGCCGCGCCGAGCCCGGCGCGGCCGCCGTGCTGGGTGCCCGCGACCAGATAGGCGCGCGCGCCGGTGGGCAACCGCACGTCGCGCCGCCCGAGCGGATCGGTGTGGAGCAGCGACGCGCCCTTCTGCCAGTACTCGGTCGAGGTATTGACCTCGATCAGCCGCGGGTCCGAGCCGTCGCCCCGCAGCAGCGCCCCGGTCCGGCCGGTGACCGGATCGGTGAGGCGGGCACTCGAGAACGGGAACTCGTTCTCCGGCATCAGGTGATCCTCGTGCTGGGTGTTCGTGCGGCCCGGCTGCGCGAACTCCGCGTTGAGGAACACGCGCCCGGCCCCCGAGATGTGCGCGAGCACCCCGTCGAAGACCCGGCGCCCGTCTCGTCGCGATTGAAGCCCTGTCCGATGTGATCGCGGAGGTAGCGCCCGCTCTGCGAGACGCCCACCGCCAGCACCGCGCGGATCCCGTTCCCGGCCGGGTTCGGCGCCGCCGGCGTCCCCGGCTCGTGGCGCAGGAACGACACGAAGTCGCGCGTCGCCGCGAAGCCGAGGCCCAGCACCTTGGGATCGCGCGCCGGGTAGCGGAAGTCGTAGATGGTGCCGGGGCCGGGGCGGGTGCCCGCGGGCAGCAGGCGGATCGTGCGCGCGTCCACGTAGGCCCACTCGCCCGCCGGCACCTCCGACGGCGGATGCGCCTCGTTGCGGCGCACGGTGAGCCGCGCCGTCGACTGGTCGAGGGTCGCCGCCTCGTAGCTCAGGCGGAAGACGTCCACCGGCTGGCCGCGGGTTCCCGAGACCAGCTCCTCGCGGATCGTCCGCACGATGGGCCTCCCACCGTCCGAGGGCACCGGGGCCTGCATGGCGAGCCCGCCCGCCGCGCGCGGGGCATCCGGATCCCACCCGCTCCAGGCGAGCGTGTAGCCCTGCCGCAGCAGCAGCGCGTTGCCCGCGTCGGCCACCGTGCGCGGCTCGTTGCCGCCGGTGGTGGCGTCCATGAAGTACAGGAAGAGGAGCTTGCGGCCGCGGTTATTGACCTCGTAGACGATCTTGCGATTGCCCTTGGCGGGGTCCGCGGGGCGTAGCAGGTAGAAGTCGGTCTCGTACTCCACGAGGCCGCGGGCGTTGCGGGGGGCGCGGGCGAGATTGACGATGCCCGCGTTGGCCGGATCGCGCGGGTCCACCTCGCCCCGGGCCACGCCGACGATCAGCTGGTAGGCCCCGGTGGCGCCGAACGACGCGCCGTCCGCGAAGGGCTCGGTGCGATCGACGCGGACCGCGACGATGCGCGCCTCGGCGGGGACGGCCGCCCCCAGCGCGGTCAGCAGCACCGCCACCGTCGGGACGATCGATCGCCGGACGAAGGCGGCCGCCCTCATGGGAATCGGAATCGGCGGGGCGGTCAGGATGGCTTCGAGTCGTCCACGTCGCGGGCGCCCACGGTGCGGTTGCGGAACTCGCTCGGGACCGCCCGTCCCGCGTCCGTGAACGCGCGGCGCACCGCCTCCACGTTGGGGCTGAAGATGGTCTTGCGGTTGCTCCGGGCCCACTCGTTCGAGTCGCGGATGGGGCCGAGCGAGCCCTGGAAGCGCGGCATCACGTAGCGCGCGAACAGCTCGTAGCTCTTGAGGGTCTGCTCGCGGTTGGCCCACTCGTGGGCGCGGAAGAGGACGCCGCCGAAGCCGCCCGCGCTCAGCTCCTGCAGCCGCTCGATGCCGCGGATCACGGTGTCGGGTGAGCCGACCAGCGTGGTGCCCATCTTCACGCCCTCGCGCAGCGGATCGTCGGCGCGGCCCGGCGGGCGGCCGAGGGTGTCCTCGAAGTAGGTGATGGTCTCGTGCCGCTCGCCCCGCGACACCTCCCGGAGCGCCTGCTCGTCGTCGTCGGAGACGTGCACGTTGACCACGAGCCGCCACTTCTTCCGGTCCATGGTCTTGCCGTGCTTCGCCGCGGTCTCCTCGGCGATCTTCCACTGGTTGGAGAGCGCCTCCGGTCCGCCGGGCAGTCCCGCCCCGAGGGAGAGCACGCCGATGCCGTGCTTGCCCGCGGTCATGACCCCCGCCGGGGTGATCGTGCTGGCCACCGCGATCGGGAAGTGCGGATCGGTGTAGGGCGCGAGGTGCAGCCGGGCCTCGCGCAGCTCGAACCAGTCGGTCTTCATCGTGACCGGCTCCTCGCACCGGAGGAGCTGCATGATCGCGTCGAGGGACTCGTCCATGCGGGCGCGCTGGGTCACCGGCTCGATGCCCATCATGTACGCGTCGGAGACGAGAGCGCCGGGGCCGATGCCGAGCATGGCGCGGCCGCGGGTCATGTGGTCGAGCTGCACGAAGCGCTGGGCCACCATCAGCGGGTGGTGGTAGGGGAGGCTCGTGACTCCGGAGCCCAGCATGATGTGGCGCGTGCGCTCGGCGGCGGCGGCGATGAAGACTTCGGGGGACGCGATCAGCTCCCAGCCCGCAGAGTGGTGCTCGCCGATCCACACCTCGTCGTAGCCGAGGTGGTCCATCCACTCGATCAACTCCATGTCGCGGTTCATCGCGAGCGTGGGGTTCTCGCCGACCTTGTGGAACGGGGCGAGGAAGATGCCGAACTTCATGCCTTTGTGAGCCAATGCCGCCTCCGGGGCCAGGGGATACCGCGTCGAGATATCGCCGAATGTAGCACGCCTTGAGTCGGGGGCGCAGCGGTGCTAGAAGAGGACCCTATGGATTTCACCTACACCCCCGAGCAGGAGCACTTCCGCGCGGAGATCCGCCGCTGGCTCGCGGCCAACCTCACCGACGATCTCCGCATCGAGGACCCGACCGACGAGCGGGTCGCGCCGGACCGCGAGACCTTCGAGCGCCGCCGCGACTGGCAGCGCCGCATGTACGCGGCGGGCTGGGTCGGGATCTCGTGGCCGAAGGACTACGGCGGGCGCGGCGCCACCCTGATGGAGCAGGTCATCTACGACGAGGAGTGCTTCCGGGCGCGCGCGCCCGTGCTTCCCGGCTACTCCGGCATCGGCATGGCGGGCCCGACCATCATCGAGTGGGGCACCGAGGCGCAGAAGCAGCGCTACCTGCCGCGCATCCTGGGCGGCGACGACATCTGGTGCCAGGGCTACTCCGAGCCGGGCGCGGGCTCGGACCTCGCGAGCCTGAGCACCCGCGCGGAGGACCGCGGCGACCACTTCATCGTCAACGGCCAGAAGGTGTGGACCTCGGGCGCCCAGTTCGCGGACTGGATCTACCTGCTCGTGCGCACCGATCCGGGCGCGCCCAAGCACCGCGGCATCAGCTACCTCCTGGTGGACATGAAGACCCCCGGCATCACGGTGCGGCCCCTCGTGCTGCTCAACGGCCACCGGCACTTCAACGAGGTCTTCTTCGTGGACGTGGCGGTGCCCAAGGCCAACCTGATCGGCCGGCAGAACGAGGGCTGGAAGCCCGCGATGACCACGCTCATGTACGAGCGCAAGGGCGGCGGCGGGCGCGGCCACGAGGAGCAGCTGGCCCGGCTGCGCGCGCTCGCCATGACGGTGCCGCTCGACGGCCGGCCCGCGTGGGATCATCCGGTGATCCGCCAGCGCTTCGCCCAGCTCCTGATCGACGCGCAGTGCCAGCGCTACACGCGGATGCGCAACCTGACCCGGCAGCTCCGCGGGGAGCCGCCGGGGCCCGAGGGCTCGATCCTCAAGCTCTTCGGCTCCGAGCTGGGCGTGCGCATCGCCGACTTCGCGGGCGAGCTGCTCGGCCCGCACGCGCTGGTCAACCGCGCGAGCGCCCAGGTGCCCGACGGCCCGCGCTGGTACAACCGCGTGCTGAGCGCCCGGCAGTACACGATCGCGGGGGGCACCAGCGAGATCCAGCGCAACATCATCGGCGAGCGCGTGCTTGGCCTACCAAAGGACTGATCATGACGGACACCAACCGGGAGCAACAGGCGGAAGCGCTCATCGCGAAGATGAAGGCGGCGCGGGGCTACATGTACCCCGAGTGGGAGTTCGCGGCCCGCCAGGACCCGGAGTTCGTCGAGTCCTACAACCGCCTCTACGAGCTCTCCCTCGGCGAGGGCCGGCACGTGTCGGCCAAGGTCCGCGAGTTCGTGGCCATCGCGCTGCTCTGCTTCCGCGGCGGCGAGCGGGCGGGCCTGGTCGCGCACATGCGGCGCGCGATCCAGTTCGGGGCCACCCCCGCGGAGCTGTTCGAGGTCCTGGAGGCCTGCGTGGTGCCGGGCGGCGCCCCGACGTTCCACCGAGGGCTCGGCGCCCTGATGGAGGTCGTGGGCCCCGCCCCGCGCTAGCTTCAGGCCCGCGCCGGACCGCGCGGGGTGAGCACGGCGAGGGCAACCGCCACCACCAGGAGCGCCGGCACGTCTCCCACCAGGTGCCCGCGCTCCATCGGATCGCCCATGGCCTGGATCGCCATGATGACCGCGTGCACCACGCTCGACCACACCGTGAACCAGATCAGGCTCCGGTGGGCCAGCGGGTTCCGGGAGGCCACGATCAGGAAGACCCCGAGCGTCGCGTAGACTCCCAGGATCATCATCAGGTAGTGCGAATGCCCGGTCCCCCACGACCAGCCGGCCGGCCACAGCCGGGTGAGGGGGAAGACGCCGACCAGGAAGATCAGGCCCACCACGACGAGGACGACGCGAAGCGAGGCGACGCGGGAACGATCGGTCATCTCGGGCTCCTCCAGTCGGCGAGGCGGTCGAGGGCCACGTGCCGGGCAGCCCCGGGGGCCGCGCGGGCGCACCGACGGTAGCGCCGACCCTCCGGCCGGTCAAGCGGGGCCGTCGGGCGCCTTGACAGGCTTGGTCCGCCGGGCCTAAAGTCCCGGACACGCTCCCCAGCTGGTCGCTTCGCGGAGGCCCGGATGGCGTCGGTGCCTGATCACGAACGCTCCACTCGGTGCGCCGCGCGCGCAATCCCTCCCGTTTTGCCCGAGCAGTGAACTGCCCCATCGGTCCGCCTCGTCGCGGAGGAGGTCTCATGAGCACTCGACGTGAATTCCTGACCACGGCCCTGGTCGGCGGCGCGGCCGCCGCGGTAGCTCCCCGGCGCGCGAGCGCCGCGGTCAAGTCGATGACGGTCGTCCACGAGAGCTCGTTCATCAAGGGCTTCGACGACTTCTTCGTGAAGACCCTCTCCCCCGAGTACGAGAAGCTCACCGGCATCAAGGTCGGCTACGAGCCGGTGAGCGTGGGCAGCCTGCTCACCCGGCTCACCACGATCGTGGAGACCAAGGCGGGTCCCGAGATTGTGCACACCGGGGTCAACTGGCCCCATCTCTTCGACCAGGGCCTGCTCGACGTCACCGACGTGGCGAACGAGATCGGCAAGAAGCTCGGCCCCTGGCACGACAACATCCTCGACTCGGTGGTGGTGAACAAGAAGTGGAAGGCCCTGCCCTGGGGCAACATCGGCCAGCTCGAGTGCTACCGCACCGACTGGTTCAAGGAAGTGGGCGTCACCAAGTTCCCGGACAGCTGGGAAGACCTGCTCACCGTCGGGCGCATGCTCAAGAAGAAGGGCCATCCGTTCGGCTTCGAGCTCGGCCACGGCTTCGGCGACAACCACGGCTGGATGTATCCGCTCCTCTGGTCGTACGGGGGCCGCGAGGTCGACAAGGACGGCAAGACGGTGCTGATCGACTCCAGCGAGACCGCGCAGGCGGTGGACTTCTGCCGGCGGTTCTATCAGGAGACGATGCTCGAGGACGTGCTGGGCTGGACCGACGTCAACAACAACAAGGCGTTCTTCGGCGAGCAGATCTCCTGCACCAACAACGCGATGTCGATCCTGATCGTGGCCAAGCGCGACTTCCCGGACATCGCCAAGGTCACCGACCACGGCCTCAACCCGCAGGGCCCCAAGGGCCGCTACCACCTCTACAACCCGCAGTCGCACGCGATCGCCTCGCACGCGCCCGACCCGGCCGCGGCCAAGGCCTTCCTGCGCTGGCTCTACGACGACAAGCAGCTCTCGCGCTGGCTCGTCGCGGGCGACGCCTACTACGCGCCGTTCCTGAACGGCTACGACAACCACCCGATGTGGAACGCGGATCCGAAGTACATGCCCTTCAAGGAGTCGCTGAAGACGTCGCGGCTCCACGGGTGGCCCGGGCCTCCCGGCCACGCGATGTCGGAGAGCGTGGCGAAGTACGTGCTCTGCGACATGTTCGCCAAGGCCTGCCGGGGCGATTCGACGAAGGACGTCATCGCCACCGCGGCGGCGCAGCTCAAGCAGATCTACAGATCGGAAGAGCACACGTCTGAACTCCAGTCACTCACTCTGATCTC
>CAMLFJ010000037.1 GCA_946479205.1 uncultured bacterium
GATCGAATTGCCGCGCGGCGAGTCGTGGGCGAAGTCGTTCTTTTCGACGTCGTCGGCGGAGATGCCGAGCTCGGCCGCGCGGGCGGCCAAGAGGCGCGGGGTGCGCTCGGTGCGGGTCGTGCCCGGGTGGATGCAGTTGACGGTGATGCCGAAGCGCCCGAGCTGCACGGCCAGCGTCTTGCTGAGGTGGACGAGGGAGGTATTGCGCGCCCCGCCGCTCAGGTTGCCCGCGTTCCGGGCATTGGTCCCGCTGATATTGATGATGCGGCCCCAGCCCTGCTCCTTGAGATACGGGATGGCGGCGCGGGCACAGCGGAGCGCGCCCACGTACTTCACGTTGAAGTCCTGCAGCAGGTCCTCGTCCACGATGGTCTCGATGGGACCGGTGGCGGTGGCGGAGCCGCCCGGCGCGGAGCCGCTGTTCACCAGGATGTGCAGCCCGCCGAGCTGGGCGGCGGCCTGCGCCACCATCGCGTCCACCTGCGCCCGGCTCGTGACGTCGGCCACCAGCGGGATCACGCGGCGTCCGGTCTCGGCGGCCAGCTCGCGCGCGGCCGCCTCGAGGGTGTCCTTCGTGCGCGCCACGATGACGACGTCCGCGCCTTCGCGGGCCAGCTCCCGGGCGATCGCCTTGCCGATGCCGCGGCTGCCGCCGGTGACGATCGCGCGCTTGCCTTCGAGCCCCAGATCCATGGCGTGGCCTCCTGGACTGTGATAGCGTCCCGCGCAGCGGGTTCCGTTCGGCGCTACTTCTATCATGTTTCGGAAGTCGCCCTTCTCGAAAACGGATCAGGCTTCCATGGAGGACTCCATGAGGCGATTCACCCGCGGCATCCTCGTGCTTCTGGCCGTCGTTCTGGTCCTTGGCCTCGCCGGCTCGGCGGCGGCCGCCCCGGAAGGGACCATGACGTGGGGCGTCCACATCACGCTGGCCTCACGCTGGCTCGACCCCGCCGAGACCGAGGGGATCATCACGCCCTTCATGGTGCTCTACGCCCTCCACGACGCCCTGGTGAAGCCCATGCCGGGCAACATCAATACTCCGAGCCTGGCCGAGTCGTGGACCCAGTCGAAGGATGGGCTCACCTACGAGTTCGTCCTGCGCAAGGGCGTCAAGTTTCACAACGGCGAGCCGGTCACTCCGGCGGACGTCAAGTTCTCCTTCGAGCGCTACAAGGGCGCCGGCGCCAAGCTGCTCAAGGAGCGGGTGCGTGAGGTGCAGATCGTCGATCCCGGCCGCATCCGCTTTGTCTTGAAGGAGCCATGGCCGGACTTCATGACGTTCTATGGCACGTCGGCCACCGGCGCCGGCTGGATCGTGCCCAAGGCCTATATCGAGAAGGTCGGCGAGGACGGCTTCAAGCGGGCTCCGATCGGCGCGGGACCGTACCGGTTCGTGAGCTTCGATCCGGGCGTCGAGCTGGTGATGGAGGCCTACGAGGGATACTGGCGAAAGGTCCCGAACCTCAAGCGGCTGGTCTACCGCAGCCTGCCCGAGGAGACCACGCGCGCCGCCGCCCTGAAGAAGGGCGAGGTGGACATCGCCTACCTGCTCACCGGTCCGGTGGCCGAGGACGTGCAGCGCACACCGGGGTTCAAGCTCGTTGCCCCCCGGGAGTCGCAAGGGACCTTCTGGCTCGACCTGCCCGACCAGTGGGACCCGAAGTCGCCCTGGCACGATCGGCGCGTGCGCCAGGCCGCCAGCCACGCCATCGACCGGCAGGCCCTCAATCAGGCCGAGACCCTGGGCTTCTCGAAGCCGACGGGCTCGCTCATCCCGAGCGCGCTCGAGTTCTCGCGCTTCTTCGAGCCGGATCCCTTCGATCCCGGGAAGGCCCGGCGGCTCCTCGCCGAGGCGGGCTACCCGAGCGGCTTCGACGCGGGGGAGCTCTACCCGTGGCCTCCCTACTTCTCGATGGGGGAGGCGCTGGCTCAGTATCTGGGCGCCGTCGGGATCCGGACGAGGATCCGGACCATGGAGCGCGCGGCCATGACGATGGCGTGGCGCGAGCGCAAGCTGAAGAACGTGATCGTCGGCATCACCGGGGCGGGCGGCAACGCGGCCACCCGACTCGACGCCTACGTCAGCAAGAACGGCATCTACACCGCGGGGGTCATGCCCGACGTCGAGGACCTCTTCCAGCGCCAGGCGCGCGAGACCGACGTGAAGAAGCGCGAGGCGCTCGTTCACCAGATCCAGCAGATCCTCCGCGACCGGGTCACCCATGTCCCGATCTACGAGCTGGCGTTCATCTGGGGTGTGGGCCCGCGCGTCGAGGAGCCGGGCATCAATCTGATCCGGAGCTTCGCCTACTCCGGGCCCCTGGAGGACCTCAAGCTGAAGCGGCCGTAGAGGTGAGGTCCTAGAAGAAGAAGGTCAGGTTCTTGGCCAGCAGCACGCTCTGGTCGAGGATGATCTTGCGTCGGGCGATACGCCAGCCCCCGTTCACGCGTCGAAGGAGGTCCTCGCGCTTGCCGACCAGGAGGTCGGTCTCGGTCTCGACGCGGTTGCGGTAGATCAGGAAACGGCTCCGGACCGAGACCTCGGCCGTCGAGCCGTCGCCGGGCTCGCTCACGATCTGGACGTTCGAGACCATGTGGCAGATGCGAGAGGGCGGTTGCTCCGCCCAGTGCACACCGGTACGGATCTGCTTCACGCGGCGCGTGAGCGTGTCCTTGCCCTCGTCGAACCAGTTGACGTCCATGCCCTCACGCGTGAACTCGCGCGCCGGCTGCTCGGCCGGCACGTTGCGGCGCATCGGCATCCAGTAGCGGGTGTCCTCGGTGAAGAGGTCGAGCCAGTCCTCGTAGCGGCGCGCGTCGAGGAGCTCGGCTTCCCGGTAGAGGAGCTGCTCGATCTCCTCCTTGAGGAGCAGCCGGGCCAGCGCGGGAGACTCGCCGCTCACCGGGGACCGAGCTCCTTCCAGCTCGGGGCCTCCATGAATTGACGCCAGCGCGTGTAGAAGGCTCGCTGGTTGTTCTCGCTCGCATTGCCGGTCACCACGCTGATGCGGCCGGGGAGCGTGAGGCCGTGGTCCTCGAAGCCGTCGGTGGCGCGGCCGAGGCCCATCTCGTAGTTGTAGGGATACCGGCGGGCGATTGTCCCGCGGCTCGCCGCGTGCGCGTAATTCCAGTTCTCCATGTCGTCCTGCTCGGTCAGCCCCGCGGGTCCCGAGTACCGGATGTAGTAGTGCCGGAGGAAGTTCTTGACCTCCGCGGGAGCGTCCGCGTCGACGAGATACCAGCGCCACACCTCGGTCTGGTGCGCCCCGCGTGGATGCCACACCGCGATCGTCCGCGGCTGCCGGGCGAGGGGAGACGCATTCGGAAAGACGGTGCCGGGCCCACCGAACAGTCGCCACCCGGCGCCCCGCCGGCGCTTGCGCTCCTCCTCGCAGAGGCGGAAGTAGTCGGCCACCTCCGGCGCCTCCTGGTAGGCGGGCGCCAGCACCGCGTCGTGCGGCCGGAGAAAGGCGATCATCGAGTGGCCAAGGTCCGGGAAGGAGACGTCGAGCCAGCGGGACTCGTTTCGCTCCTGGTTGTCCCGGCGCCCCTTGCCGCTCGGGCCGATGCCCACCATGTCGACCGAGCGATGGCTGACGCCGTGGTACCGGTCGCCGGAGAAATTCTCGGCGGGGAACTTCCAGTTGCACGGGATCAACCACTTGTGGACGCCGCCGATCACCTCGGTGCCGCCCTCGCGCCCGTCCCAGGCGTCGAGCAGCAGATCGAGATAGAGCTTGTAGCCGCCGATGTAGTCGGCGAACGACGGGGCGTCGGGGTCCCAGGCCGCCCAGATCGTGCCCTTGTAGTTCTCCAGGTGGGGCACCTCGATGAGGCCCCAGCGGGACCGATCGAGCTGCGGCCCGTACGCATCCCTCGCCGAGGGAACGCCGACCAGCGCCCCATCCGTGCCGTAGCTCCAGCCGTGATAGGGACACAGGAACTCGACGGTGTTGCCTTCGTCGTAACGGCATACCTTCATGCCGCGGTGCCGGCACGAGTTGAGGTACACGCGGATCCGGCCGGCCGCGTCCCGGCAGAGGATGACCGACTCCTCGCCCATCGATGTGACGAAGAAGTCGCCGGGGCGTGGTATCTGGCTCTCGTGACCGAGCAGGAGCCAGGCGCGGGCGAACACGCGCTCCAGCTCCTGACGGTAGACCTCTTCGCTGACGAAGATCTCCCGGCTGATGATGCCCCGGTCGACATCCACTAGGCCGGCCAGGCTTCCGCGCTTCGCGTCGATCATTGCTGCCCTCCCCGCCGGGGCGCGCGCCGGCCGGCGCGGCGACGATAGCGCCGGCCGGGCGGGGCCGCAAGGCCGTCCTTGGAGACCGGTCAGCTCAGGCTATGTGCTCCGGGGCGAACCCGGTGACGCGCTTGTACTCGTCCGAGAGGCGCTGCAGCTCGGCGCGGGTGATGTGGCGGTCGAGGTCCTCGAACGGGACGTCGCCCACCAGCTCCTCCACTCGGCGGATCAGGTAGTCCGGCGGCTGCTCGCGGTTGGTACGCACGACACGCGCGCTCGGCGCCGAGCGCGCGGCCTCGTAGGCGCCGAGCGCGTCCAGCGGGTCGCCGCCCGCGGCCAGGCCGTCGGCGAGCGCGCGCGCGTCGAGGATGGACTGGGCCGCGCCGTTGGAGCCGCGCGGGTACATCGGGTGCGCGGCGTCGCCCAGCAGGGTGACGCGGCCGAAGGTCCAGCGATCGATCGGGTCCCGGTCCACCATGGGGTACTCGAAGATGACGTCGGAGCGGCGCAGCAGGTCGGGGACGTCGAGCCAGTCGAAGGTCCAGCCCGCGAACAGGGGAAGGAAATCCTCCAGGCGGCCCGGCTTGTTCCAGTCGTTGCGGTCGTAGCCGGGCTGCGCGACCTGGACGGTCCAGTTGATGAGCTGCCGACCCTGGCCGTCCACGTCGTCGATGATCGGATAGATCACGAGGTTGCCGCGCTGGATCGATCCGATGCGCACGTAGCTACGGCCTGTCAGGAAGGGCCTGGCGCGCGTGACCCCGCGCCAGGTATTGATGCCGCCGAAGCAGAGCTCCTCGCCCGGGTAGAACTGGCGGCGGATCATCGAGTTCACCCCGTCGCAGGCGATGACGAGGTCGGCGGCGACAGACGCGCGCGCGGCACCGGTCGCGGTCGAGCGGAAGTGCAGGGTCGCGCGCTGGTCGCTCTGCTCGAGCCCCACGCACTGGTGATCGGTGAGGATCCGGGCCGCGCCGACGCGCTCCATCGCGGCGCGCCACAGGGTGAGATGCACCCGGCCGCGATGGATCCCCACCTCGGGGACCGGGTAGCCGGCGGCGCGGCCGCGCGGCTCCGAGAAGATGAGCTGGCCGAACCGGTTGAAGAAGCAGCTCTCGCGGTTCTCGATGCCCTGGGCCGCCAGCGTCTCCCCGAGCCCGAGCGCGGTCAGCTCGCGCATGCCGTGGGGCAGCAGGGTGATGCCCACACCCAGCTCTCGCACCTCGGGGGCGCTCTCGTAGACGCGGCAGGCGATGCCGCGCTGATGCAGCGCGAGCGCGAGGGTGAGCCCGCCGATGCCGCCGCCGATGATCGCGATGTCCATGTGCCCGATTTCCGCCCGTGGTGCGCGGAGTGTAGCCTGGGGGGCTGAGGTCAGCCGGGCGGTGGGGGTAGATCGCGCTCGACGTGGCGCGTGTCCGGTTCCTGTTCGCTTCGTGGAGGCAGCGTCGACCCCTGAGGTCGCATGACGAGATAGCCGACTCCGGCGATTCCGCAGACGAGAATCAGGAGGACCACGATATCCGCCGGCCCGGCCCACCAGACCCGGAACGCGGCCAGGGCCGCGGCGAGGGGAATGACCCACCATAGATGCTTCATTCGGGGGGCTCCTAAGCTTGCCCGGGCGTCCTGGCGGGACCGAGCAGGGGCAGGGCGATCTCGACGGCGCGGGTCGTCAACGCCAGGTCCATGCTGGCCTCGTCGAGTCCGTGCGCGGTCACCATCGACGGCACGAACGGCAGGTGGATGAAGCCGGCCGGGATCGAGCGGCCGCGTCGGGCCAGCGCGTCGAGCGTCGTGTAGAGCGTGTCGTTGCACAGGTAGGTCCCCGCCGTATTCGAGATCGCGGCCGGAATCCCCTCCGCGGTCAGCGCGGCCAGGATCTCCCGCAGGGGCAGCGTGCTGAAGTAGGCCGCGGGCCCGTCCTCTACGCACGCCACGTCGCGCAGTACCTGCCCGTGCGCGTCCGGCCGCGAGTAGTCCATCACGTTGACCGCCACGCGCTCCAGCGAGATGCGCGCGCGCCCGCCCGCCAGGCCGAGATGCACCACCGCGACCAGCCCCGGCGCCTCGAGGAGCGGTGCCACCGCCGCCCGCGCCGCCTCGTGCTGCACCGGCAGGATCACGCTGCGCACCACGCAGTCGCCGATCACCCGGCCGTCGAGCTGCTTCGCCACCTCGCCCGACGGGTTGACGGTGTCGCCGTCGAAGGGTTCGAAGCCCGTGAGCAGGATGTGGCGTGGCGGGTCCGGGGTCACGCGGGTTGCACTCCCTTGCGATGGCGCTGGGCCAGGGCCTGGTAGCCGGCCGGGTTCATCTGCACCCAGCGCTCGGCGGCGGTCCCGGCCAGCGGGCCCTTCACCTTGCAGGGGGCCCCCATGGCCAGCACGCCGTCGGGAATCTCGGTGCCCGGCGTCACCAGGGAGCCGGCCGCGACCATGGCGCGCACGCCAATCTTGACGCCGTCCAGCAGGGTCGACGAATTGCCGATCAGGGCTTCCTCGCCGACGGTGGCGGCGTGCACGAGACACAGATGCCCGACGGTGGCACCCGGGCCGATCTCGACCCCGCCGGCCGGCGTCACGTGGATCACCGCGCAGTCCTGCACGTTGGCGCCCTTGCGGATCACGATCGGATTGAAGTCGGCGCGGAGGACGGTGTTGTACCAGACCGAGGCGTTCTCCTCCACCGTGACGTCGCCGATCAGGTTGGCGGTGGGCGCGATGAAGGCGGTCGGGTGCACGCGGGGGGACTTGCCTTCGAACGAGAAGAGCGGCATCCAGGGCTCCTTGGCGACGAGGGAATGACAGCGGGACGATAGTGCGCCCGGTCGCCTGGACAAGGCAAGGGGCGGGGTGTAGCCTGCGGCCAACATGGCCGCGCCGAAGATCGCTGCCGTCGCGACCGCCACTCCCCCCTGGCGCTACGACCAGGCCACCGTTCTCCGCATGTCCGGCTACGACGATCCGCGCCGCATGGGCTTCTTCAACAATAGCCTGATCGAGACCCGCCACCTTTATATGGACCCGCAGACGTTCACGCCCGACGAGAGCGTGGATCAGCTCAACGAGCGCTGGCGTCGCGGGGCGGTGGAAGTGGGCAAGGCGGCGGTGGCGCGGGCGATCGAGCGGGCGGGGTGGCAGCGGGAGGACGTGGACTTTCTCGCCACCACCACCTGCACCGGGCGCGTGTGCCCGAGCCTCGACGCGCAGATCATCAACGAGCTCGGCCTCAAGCCCACGATCCAGCGCGTGCACGTGGGCGATACCGGCTGCGCCAGCGCGATGGTGGCGATGCAGCAGGTGTCCAATCACCTGCGCGCGTTCCCCGAGCATCGCGCGGTGATGGTGGCGGTGGAGATCTGCTCGGCGGCCTACTTCCTCGACGACCGGCTCGAGAGCGCGGTGGCGCACGCCATCTTCGCGGACGGGGCGGGGGCGATCGCGATCAGCACCGAGGCGGCGGGGCCGGAGATCGTCGAACACCGGACGATGTTCCGCTCCGAGCACCTGGGGGCGATGGGCTTCGAGTACCCGGGCGGGCGGCCGCGGGTGGTCCTGTCCAAGGACGTGCGGCGTATCGGCGCGGGGATGATGAAGGAGATGGCCGACGCGCTGCTCGCCTCGCACGGGCTCAAGAAGGAAGACATCGCGCACTTCGTGCTGCACTCGGCGGGGCGCCGGGTGATCGAGCAGGTGGGCAAGCTGATGGAGCTCGACGAGAGCCGGCTCGTGCACTCGCGGAACGTGCTGCAGCAGTACGGGAACATGTCCTCCGCCACCGTGGTCTTCGTGCTCGACGACCTGCTGCGCTCGCGCGAGCCGGCGCCGGGGGACTGGGGCCTCATGATCGCGCTCGGGCCGGGCTTCGCGGCCGAGGGCGCGCTGCTCCGCTGGTAGCATGCCGTTCTTTCCGCCCCTGGCCCGCGCCGCGGGCGTGCTCGAGATCATCGACGGCCCGCCCGTCCCCTTCAAGGACATGGCGTGCTGCATGACCGACATCTCGCGGGTCAACGGGCTCTTCGGCGGCCGCATGGTCACGATGGTCCACGTCAAGCGGCTGCTCGCCGCGTGGCCCGCCGACCGGCTCGTCACCGTGCTCGACGTGGGCACCGGGGCGGGGGACATCCCGCGCGAGCTGGTGCGCTGGGCGCGGCGCGAGGGCCGGCGCATCCGCATCTTCGCGCTGGATCGGGACCCGGCCACGCTCCAGATCGCGGCGACGCTGGTGCGCGACTATCCCGAGATCACCTTCCTCCGCGGCGACGCGCTCCGCCTGCCGATTCGCGCGGGCGCGGTGGATCTGACGATCTCCGCGATGACGCTGCATCACCTGGAGCCGGACGCGGGGGTGCAGTACCTGGCCGAGATGAATCGGGCCGCGCGCGTGGGCTTCGTCGTCAACGACCTGGTGCGGAGCCGCCTCGCGCACTGGGTGGTGTGGCTGATCACGCGGTTCATCACCCGCGGCGCGATCTCGCGCCACGATGGGCCGCTCTCCGTGAAGCGGTCGTACACGCCGGGCGAGGTGAGCGGGCTCTGCGAGCAGGCCGGGCTCAAGGACGTCGACGTGGTGCATCACTGGCCGTACTTCCGTTTCTGCGCGGTCCGCGCCAAGCGATGACCGACGTCGTGGTCGTCGGCGGCGGCCCCGCGGGCAGTGCGGCCGCCATCCTGCTGGCCGAGCGCGGGTGGTCCGTCACCTTGCTCGACAAGAGCGCGTTCCCGCGCCCGAAGATCTGCGGGGAGTACCTCTCGCCCGAGGCCGCGCGCGTGCTCGATCGCCTGGGCGTGCTCAAGGCGGTGGACGCGGCGGGCGCGCAGCCGCTCCACGGCATGCGCATCGTGGCGCCCGACGGCACCGTGCTCGACGGCGCGTATCCGACCGGCGGCCGGTGGCGCGGGTACCGCGATCACGCGCTCGCGATCCGGCGCGAGGTGTTCGACCGCATCCTGCTGGAGCGGGCGCGGGCCCTCCCGGTGGACGTGCGCGAGCGGCATCGCGTGACCGGGCTGATCGTGGAGGGCGGTCTCGTGCGGGGCGTGAAGGCGGAGAATGCGGAGGGCGCGCCGGTGGAGCTGCGGAGCCGGCTGGTGGTGGGCGCCGACGGGCGGGCCTCCGTGGTGGCGCACACGCTCGGCCTCGTGCGGCCGCACCGGCTACGGCGGATGGCGCTCATCCAGCACGTCAGCGGCATCGAGGGGCTGGACGACCGCGGCGAGATCTACGTGGATCCGCCCGACTACTCCATCCTGAACCCGGTCGCGCCGGGGATCGTCAACGTGAGCCTGGTGGTGCCGCTCGCGCACGCGAAGCCGTACCGTGCGCGGCTCGAGACCTTCATGGAGGCGCGGCTGCGTCAGCTCCGCCACGTGCCGGCCCGGCTGGCCGGCATGAAGGCCGAGGGGCCGGTGATGGCCATGGGGCCGCTCGCGTATCGAGTGGGGGCGCCGCGCGTAGGCGGCGTGCTCCTCGCGGGCGACGCGGCCGGCTTCTACGACCCGTTCACCGGCGAGGGGCTCTACACCGCGCTGCGCTCCGCGGAGCTGCTGGCGGAGGCGGCGCACCCGGCGCTCACCGCGGGTGATGTGTCGGCGGCCGCGCTCGCGCCCTATGCGCGGGCCAAGCGGGCCGCGTTCGCGGACAAGGCGCGCGTCACGCAGGCGCTGCAGCTCATCATCGCCCACCGCCGCCTCGCCAACGCCGCCGCGCGCTTCCTCCAGCGCCGCCCCGCCCTCCTCGCCACGCTCATGGGCGTCATCGGCGACTTCATCCCGCCCCGCCAGATCTGGGGTCAGGTCTTGAAATACGACATTTCGTAGGTTGTCAGGCAGGTCGTAGGTCGTCAGGCAGGGCGCGGCCCGATGGAAATGTCGTAATTCAAGACCTGACCCCGGGCTAGCGGGCGCGGAGGCGGCGGCGCGGCGAGGGAGCGGGCGCGGGGCGTTCTTCGCTCGCGCTCGCGGCGGCGGGCTGGTCGGACTGCAGCAGCGGGATATTGGCCTCGCGGAGCGGGCGGCCGACGTGGTCGCGGATCCACTTGCCGTCCCACCACTCGACCGGGGTGACCGAGACGCCCTGGATGAGCACCTCGAAGTGCAGGTGATCGCCGAGGGCGAGGCCGGTGGCGCCGCTCTTGCCGAGCTCCTGGCCCTTCTTCACCTCGTCGCCTTCCTTCACCTCGATGCTGGAGAGATGGCCGTAGAGCGTCTGGAGCCCCCAGCCGTGGTCGATCACCACCGTGTTGCCGTAGATGTTGAGCGGCGCCGCGTAGACGACCACGCCCGCGTTGGCGGCGGGGATGGGGCTGTTCTTCAGTGACGCGAGGTCGTAGCCCAGGTGCACCTGGGTGTCCACGTCCTTGCCCTGGTAGCGGTAGGTGCGGGTCTCTGCGAAGTTGGAGAACACCTTCGTGTTCCGCGGCTGGATGAACGCGCCCTCGAAGAGCGGGGTGGGCTTGCTCTTCAGCGCGAGCTTCCGCTTCATCTCCTCGGCTTCCTTCCGCTTGTCGCGGTTCACGGTCAGGAAGGCGGCGAGGAGCTGGTCGGGCGGGATCTGGCCGCGCTCGGGCAGGAGCTCCGGCATCTTGCTCGCGAGGAACTGCTCGCTCACCTCGATGGTGTCGATCGGGAACCGGCGCGGCCGGATGTCCACCGCGAGGGCGCGCGAGACCGCGTTGCCCGCCTCGTCCTGGGCGGTGGCGGTGACCGGGGCGTTGGGGGCCAGGTTCCAGGGCAGCGCGTAGAGCACCGCGTGCAGACCGGTGTCGGGCGCGCCCGCGGGGAAGCCGGGGAAGAACATGTCGCCCACGTTGACCCCGACGCGCGCGGCGCCCTTGGCGCGCACCGCCACCAGTCCGCCGCCGCCGCGGGAGAGATAGCGCGTGGAGGCCAGGATCTCGAGGGTGGGCGGCGTGAAGTCGAGCATGATCGGCACGTTCGCGATCATCCGGTCGTCCACGCGGATGGGCCGCCAGAAGCCGTCGCGCGCCCGCACCTCCAGGTTCGCCGCCCCCTCGCGCAGGCCGAGGGTGCCGCCGGCCACGATGAGCTGCACGCGCTGCTCGTTGCCCGCGGGCCCGCCCGAGAAGGTCTGCTGCGCGACGCTGACGCGGGTGCCGCCCTGGTTGAGCCGGATGTCCACCGACTCCACCCCGCCGCGGCTGGCCCGCAGGACGAGGGTGATCGGGGTGCGCGCCCCGATGAACTGCGGCACCGGCTGGAACTCCGCGCGCACCGCGGGTACGCTCTGTCGCCACGCGAGATACCCGACCGCCCCCAGGACGAGCAGGATGGGGATGCCGAGCAAGACCAGCCATACGCGGATGTTCGAGCGCGCCACGCGGTCATGTTAGCAGTCGAGCGCGCCCGTGCCCAAGTTTTGCGCGTAGAATCACGCGCGTGGCCACCGGCCGAGACTGGGGAAGAACCTTCCGCATCGCGGCCACCGCGGGCTTCGCGGCCAGCGCGGTGCTCCACCTCGCCACCTTCACCCCGCTCCCGCCCGCCCGCGCGGCCGCCGTCGCCCTGGTGCTGTTGGCGGGCGCCTTCGCGCTGCTCGCCGCCCTGATCGTGCGCCTCCGCGAGGCGGGCGCCCCCGCGCGCGGCCGGGGCGCGATCCGGATGCTAGAGTGGCGGACGCTCCTGGCCCTGATCCCGGAAGGACCGCGGCGCACCGCGATGGCGGTGATCGTCTACGTGCTCGTGAACCTGGTGCTCTCGCTCCTCCTGCTGGGCGACGACGGTGTCGGGAGCGTGCGCCTGCTCTCCGGCCACCTGCTCCTCTTCTACTTGATTCCGCTGATGTATTTCCGGTTCGTGGAACCGCGGCTGCGCGACGGCGGCGGCCCGTCGCGTCCTTGACACCCTGATCCCTTTCCCTTAGAGTGATGCGGGTTTGCACCCGAAACCACACTCATGTCACGACTCGTCTGGCTGATCCCGCTGTTCCCGCTGATCGGCTCCCTCTTCAACGTGCTCTTCGGGCGGGCCGTCGGTCACAAGGCGCACTGGATCTCGGTGCCGGCGCTCTTCGCCTCGTTCGTGACGTCGTGCATGGTCTTCGCGCGGGTCTGGACCGGCGAGACGTGGACGGGGGATCTCTTCACCTGGGTGGTCGCGGGCGCCTTCAAGACCGCGGTCACCGCTCAGGTGGACCAGCTCTCCGCG
>CAMLFJ010000038.1 GCA_946479205.1 uncultured bacterium
GCGGCCAGGCTCGTGATCGCGGCGTAGCGCGCGGCCTCGTAGCCCTGCTCGATCGAGAGGTCCGCGCCGACGATGCCGGGCAGGTACGGCCGGCCGTCCTTCACCGGGGTGGTGCCGGAGAGGTAGAGCATGTTGCCGACCGCGAGGTGCGAGATGAACCGCGCCCCGGAGGCGTTGCCACGGTAGTGCTGATCGAGATCGGGCAGGGTCAGGCCGAGCTGGGCGAGCTTCGCCTCGACGAGCATGGCGGCCGCGCTCCGGTCAGCGGCCCTGGAACTGCGGCCGGCGCTTCTCCGAGAAGGCCTTCACGCCCTCCTGGTAGTCCTGGCTGTTGAAGCAGTCGGTGATCAGGCGATCCAGCATCGCGAGGTCGCGGTCGGCGGCGGGCCGGAGGAGCTGCTCCACGGTGGCCTTGGCCGAGCGCAGGGTGAGCGGGGCGTTGCGCGCCATCGTCAGCGCGTAGTCGCGGGTGAAGCGCTCGAGGTCCGCCTTCGGCACCACCTGGTTCACCAGCCCCATGCGCAGCGCGTCCTGGGCGCTGAAGTCGGTGCGCGCGGTGAAGAACAGCTCCTTGGTGTACGCGGGCCCGATCAGGTGCATCAGCTTCTCCATGCCCTTGTAGTGGTAGCCGAGGCCGAGGCGGGCGGCCGGGATGCCGAAGCGGGCGTCATCGGCCGCGATGCGCATGTCGCAGGTGATCGCGATGCCGACGCCGCCGCCGATGCAGAAGCCGTGGATCATCGCGAGCAGCGGCTTGCCGAGCGTGGTCAGCGACTCCGATCCGGCCGCCGAGATGCGCCGGTACTCCTCCTCGTCGGCCGCGTTGCGCCGGCGGTCCTTGAACTGGGAGATGTCGGCGCCGGCCACGAAGGCGGTCTCGCCCGCTCCCCGGAGGATCACGACCCGGATCGCGCTGTCCGCGGAGAGCTCGCGCACGTACTCGGGCATGCGCTGCCACATCTCCTGGCTCACCGCGTTGCGCTTGTGCGGCTGGTTGAAGGTGATCCAGCCGATCGGGCCGTCCTTCTCCATCAGCAGCGTCTCGGCCTGGCTCGTCACGGTCTCGCTCATGGGCGGTCTCTCCTGGTCTCGGGGTGCCGTTCGCCCACTGGTGTATCCCGTCCGCCCGCTTCGCGCAAGTGCAGGAGTGCGGTATCCTCGATCGCCGCAGCCCCGGACCATGAACCGCCCGAGCCATCGCGACGCGTGCCAGGCCTTCCGCTGGGAGGAGAGCGCCCGGGCGATGGGCTTCGCCGCGGGGGCGCCGGTGAACCTCGGGCGCGCGATCGTGGACCGTCACGCCGGTTCCGGCCGTGTCGCGCTCCGGTGGTTCGGCAAGCGCGGCGAGGCCCGGGCCTACACGTTCGACGACCTCGCCCGCCTGACCGCCCGGTTCGCCCACGTGCTCCGCGAGGTGGGCGTGGGCCCGGGCGACCGGGTCGCGGGCTTCCTGCCGCGCATCCCCGAGATGCTCATCGCGATGATCGGGACCTGGAAGGTGGGGGCGGTCTACGTGCCGATCTTCACCGGGTTCGGCCCCGACGCGATCGACTTCCGCGTGCGCCACAGCGGCGCCCGGGTCCTGATCACGCAGTGGGAGCAGCGCGCCCGGCTCCCCGCGCCGCTCCCGGACGGGGTCACGGTCATCACGGTGGTGGACGGCGGCGCCGGCGCGCCGGGCGACGTGGACTTCTGGCGGGTCATGCACGGCCAGCCGGACGTGGCCCGATTGACCGACGTCCGTCGAGAGGATCCGGCGGTGCTGCTCTACACCTCGGGCTCGACCGGGCCGCCGAAGGGCGTGAAGATCGCGGCGAACTTCCCGGTGGCGATCCATCCGCACTTGATTCACGGCGCCGATCTTCGGCCCGACGACGTCTTCTGGCCGACCGGCGATCCCGGCTGGGGCTACGGGCTGGTCTGCTACATGGGCGCGCTCGCCCTGGGGGTGCCGGTGGTCTCGCACGAGGCGGCGCCGACGCCTCAGTTCTGCCTGGCGCGGCTGCGCGAGCTCGGCGTGACCAACCTCGCGACGACCCCGACGCTCCTGCGCGGAGTGATGGCGCTCGGCGCCGCGGCGGCCGGCGCCGGGGTGCGCGTGCGCAGCGCGAGCAGCTGCGGCGAGCCGCTCAACGCGGAGGTCGTGCGCTTCTTCCGCGAGCACTGGGGCGTCACCGTGCGCGACCAGTACGGCTCGAGCGAGCTCGGGCTGCCGATCGGCAACTTCGCCACCGTGGACATGACGGTCAAGGCAGGCTCCATGGGCCTGCCCCTGCCCGGCTGCACGATCGCGGTGGTGGACGACGGCGGCCGCGAGGTGGCGCCGGACGTGGTGGGGCACGTCGGGATGAAGCCGCACCCGGAGGGCTACTACTCGCTCGGCTACTGGTGCGACGAGGACCGGGACCGCGAGATGTACCGCGGCGAGTGGATGACCTGCGGGGACCTGGCGCGGCGCGACGGGGAGGGCTACTTCTGGTTCGAGGGCCGGGCCGACGACGTGATCAAGAGCGCGGGGTACCGGATCGGCCCCTTCGAGGTCGAGAGCGCGATCCTGAAGCATCCGGCGGTGGCCGAGGCCGCGGTCGTGGGCAAGCCCGACGCGCTGCGGGGCCAGATCGTCAAGGCCTACGTCGTGCTCAAGCCGGGCCTCGCGGTGCCGGGCGGGCTCGAGACGGAGATCGTGGACGTGGTGAAGACGCACCTGGGCCGGCACCAGTACCCGCGGGAGATCGAGTTCCTCGATCAGCTCCCGAAGACCGAGACCGGCAAGATCCAGAGGTTCCTGCTGCGGGAGCGGTGATCCGGTCCATGGACCGCCCGCGCCCGAGGAGAATGCGATGCCAGCCTACGAGGTGATCACGGGGCCGAGCCCCTGGCCCGCCCGCTACACGTTCTCGCCCGCCGTCCGCGCCGGCAACCTGCTCTTCATCTCGGGCATGACCGCGGGCGACGAGAGCGGCAAGATCGTCGGGCCCGGGGACATCGCGGCCCAGACGCGGTACATCTTCGAGAAGTTCGCCCGGCTGCTGGCCGCCGCGGGCGGTGGGTTCGAGCACATCGTGCAGACCACCGAGTACGTCACCACCACCGAGAACTACGGCAAGACCGCCGAGGTGCGCCGCGAGTTCTTCAAGGGCCGCTTCCCGACCGCCACCGGTGTCATCGTGGCCGGCCTGCTGCGCGCGGGCGCCCTCATCGAGATCTCGGCGATCGCCGTGCTGCCCGACTCTTCCCCTCTCCCCTCCGGGGAGAGGGCAGGGTGAGGGGGGAGACCATGCCCGACGCGCGACTGATGGATCAAGCCTTCCAGCGCATCATGCGAAGCCTGGTGGACACCGGCCGCGCCCCGCATCACGCGGAGCTGGCGCGCGCCCTCGGCCTGCCCGTCGAGGCCGGCCGCGGCCTGCTCCGCGACGTCATGCAGGCGTACCCGATCGGCTGGCTCCACCCCGAGACGGACTACATCGCGTCGTTCCCGCCGCTGAACAATCTGCCCACCCAGTACCGCATCACCGTACGGGGCGAGCAGCGGTGGTTCGCCCAGTGCGGGTTCGAGGCCACGTCCGCGACCTGGCTCTTCCCGGGCGAGACCGTCCGGGTGGACGCGCCGTGCCTCGACTGCGGCGATCCGGTCACGGTGGAGATGCGCGACGGGCGCGTCACGTGGGCGGATCCGCCCGGGCTCGTCGGCCATCTCGCCTTCGGGTTCGGGCCATCCCGCGGACGATCGTACTACCTCTGAACCGGCATGAACCTCTTCCGGTCGGAAGAGCATGCGCGGCGGTGGAGCGAGTTTCAGCCGAGGTCCGAGGAGGGGTTCATCACGCTCGAGCAGCTCGCGGGATTCTTCGGCACCGAGAGCCGCCGGCACATGCTGGACGGCGACTACCTCTCGTCCTGGTATCCGCGCCGCGCCGCGGAGCGCCGCGCCTATCTCGAGCGGATCGGCAAGACCTCGCCGTTCTGGATGGGGACCCCGGACCCGCCCGCGTCCTGATGAGGTAGACTCGGGGCCCGAAAGGAGCCCTGCCCATGAAAGCGATCCGCGTCTCGGAGTACGGCGGTCCGGCGGTCCTGAAGATCGAGGAGATTCCCACGCCCCAGCCGGGGCCCAGCCAGGTGCTGGTGCGCATCCACGCGGTCGGCGTCAACCCGGTGGACACCTACCTGCGCAGCAACACCGACAACCGCGGGCCCAAGCTGCCCTACACTCCGGGGGCGGACGCGGCCGGCGTCATCGAGGCGGCCGGCACCGGAGTGACCGCGGTCAAGAAGGGCGACCGCGTCTACGTGGGCGGCACCGTGACCGGCGCCTACGCGGAGTATGCGGTGTGCGAGCAAGGGCAGGTGCACCCGCTGGCCGCGGGCGCCACCTTCCCGCAGGGCGCGGCCATGAACGTCCCCTACGCCACCGCCTACCACGCGCTCTTCAACCGCGCCCACGGCGAGGCGGGGGAGACGGTGCTGGTCCACGGGGCGAGCGGCGGGGTGGGCATCGGGGCGGTGCAGCTCGCGCGGGCGCGGGGGCTCACCGTCATCGGCACCGCGAGCACCGAGAAGGGGCGCCGCCTCGTCGCGGAGCAGGGCGCGCACCACGTGCTCGATCACACCGCGGCGGGTTATCTCGAGGAGTGCGTCAAGCTGACCGGCGGGCGCGGGCCCGACATCATCATGGAGATGCTGGCCAACGTGAATCTCCAGAAGGATCTGAACACCATCGCGCTGCGGGGCCGCATCGTGGTCATCGGCAATCGCGGCAATACCGAGATCAACGCGCGGATCGCCATGAACAAGGACGCGGCGATCCTGGGGATGGCGCTCAACCACGCCACGCCGGCCCAGCTCGCGGGCATCCACGCCGCGCTCGTCGAGGGGCTCCGCAACGGCTCGCTGCGCCCGGTCATCGCCCTGGAGCTGCCGCTGGCTCAGGCCGCGCGCAGCCACGAGGCGGTGATGGAATCAGGCCACCACGGCAAGGTCGTCCTCGTCTCTTGAGCACCCCCCCTCACCCTGCCCTCTCCCCCTCGGCGGGGGAGAGGGTGGGGCTAGACGAAGTCGGCGCGGACGGGGCCGACCGGGGTGAAGGTCGCGGCGATGCGGTCGCCGCGGGCGATGGCGTACTGGCGGGTGAACGAGCCCGACATCACCTTCATGCCGGCCTCCAGCGCCAGGCCGAACTCGGCGAGCTTGTTGGCGAGCCAGGCGATGGAGGCCGCCGGCGTGCCCAGCACCGCAGCACCGGTGGCCCGGTCGGGGGGGCCGCCGTTGACGGAGAGCTCCAGCGCCACCGCGGCGAGGTCGAAGCCCGCGGGCACCGGTACCGCCGCGCCGGTCACGTAGGCGCGCTGCTGCGCGTTGTCGGCCAGGCTCACGTTGAGATCGGCCGCGAAGTCGCCGCGCTTCTCGATGATCTCGAAGGCCGGCGCCATCACGCTGAGCGCGGCCTGGGCCTGCGCGTCGGTGACGCCGGGCCCCCGTAGCGTACGGCCCATCGTGAGGCATAGCTCGTTCTCGAAGCCCGGATTGATCAGGTCCGCGAACTGAAAGCGCGTGCCGCTCGGCCGCTCGCCACTGGCGAGCAGGAAGCCCAGCACCGGCTCGTGCACCTTCTGCTGGATCTGCATCGCCTTCGAGGTGAGGCCGACCTTCCACCCGGCCTGCCGCTCGCCCGCCGCCACGTGGCGCGCGAGCAGGCCGAGCTGCACCCGGTAGGCCTCCTCGCGGCTCAGGCGATTCATCCACTCGGCGGGCGGGGCGGTCCGGCTCCGGGCCGCGGTCCAGAACGCGTCGATGGCTTGCTCGGCGGTGCTCACGGCTCTCCTCGGCGGACCTGGCAGATATAGGACCGCAGCGCGACCGTCCCGCTGATCGGATCGGCGGTGTCGGGATCGATCAGGTTGTTGTAGTTGGCGCTGGCCGCGCCCTCCGCCGGATAGCCCCCGAGCCCCAGCGGCTCGCACGGCTGCCACCAGCCGAACTGGGCGCACACCACGTCGGCGGCCAGGCTCGGATTGAGCCGGGCCCGTGCGCGCATCGTGGCCCGCGGCGTCTCGATCAGCACCCAGTCGTCGCTCGCGATGCCGCGGGCTAGGGCGGCGGCCGGATGCAGCTCGACCTGCGGGTCGGGGCTGTGCCGCCGCAGGCGCGCCAGGCTCCGGTGCTGGCTGTGGCAGAACTGCACGACCTTGGCGGTGGTGAGCTGGAGCGGGAAGCGCGCCGCGAGGTCGGGGCGGCTGACCGGGCTCGCCGCGGGCTCGAGGTACTCGGGCAGCGGCGTCTGGCCGTGCTGCTGGAGCTGCGCGGAGAAGATCTCCACCCGGCGGCTCGGCGTCGCGAAGCCGACCGGGCCATTGGCGCCGCGGGCCGCGTAGCGCTTGAAGCGCGACTCGACCGCGGTACGCACGCCGCCCGGCTGCGCGCGGAGCTGCTCGAGGGTGACCCCGGTGGGCTCCAGCATGAAGCGGTGCCCCGCGTCCTCGTCGCCGTTCCAGAGGCGGTCGCCGAGCCCGAGCCGCCGGGCCAGCTCGCAGACGATCCAGATGTCCGACCGCGCCTCGCCCCGCGGGGCCAGCACCGCGGGCCGGAGCTGGACGTGCTGCTCGCCGTCCTGCGTCGGGCCGAAGCCCACGCGGAGGCCCTCGCGCTCCCACGCGGTGGACACCGGCAGCACCACGTCGGCCAGCGCCGCGGTGGGGGTCAGGAAGAGATCGGCGTAGACCAGGAAGTCGAGGCTGGTGAGCGCGGCGCGGGCGGTGGCCGCGCCCGGGGCGGAGAGCAGCAGGTTGGTGCCGAAGCCGACCATGCCGCGCACCGGGTAGGGGGCGCCGTGGAGCATGGCGCGGTAGGCGTCGGCCGCGGTGGGCCAGCCCTGGCGTGCGGGGCCGAGCGGCCGTTCGGCCAGGCCGAGCGCCTTCGCGCGCTGGCGCTCCGGGAGCAGCGAGAGCGGAGCGAGGTCGTTGACCACCGGCCGGCTCGGCCGCACGTTGCCGCCGGGCGCGTCGAAGCAGCCGGTGAGCGCATAGAGGAGCGAGAGCGCGCGCACGGTCTGGCTCGCGTTGGTGTGCTGCTCGAGCCCGGTCCAGTGGAAATAGGACACCGGGCGGCGGTCCCACAGGAGCCGCGCGGTCTCGACGATCTGGGCGGCCGGGACGCCGGTGATCTGCTCGACGCGCTCGGGCGGGTACTCCCGGCAGAGCGCGGCGTAGGTCTCGAACGCGGGCACGCACGTGACCGGGCCGGAGCGCGTCATGCACCGCACGGTCCCGTCGAGCTGTGGATCGGCGATCGGTTCGATGAAGTCGGCGGCGGCCGGATCGTATGCGATCGGCCGCCCGGCCGCGCGATCCCAGGCCACGTAGTGCGCGGGGCTGCCGACCGCGGAGAGATCGGCGGCGGTGAGGAGGCGGCCGTTGTCGGCGCGCACCAGGAAGGAGCCGTTCGACCAGTCGCGGATGAAGTCGCGATCGTACCAGCCCTCCGCCAACATGACGGAGGCCAATCCGAGCGCGAGCGCGCCGTCGGTGCCCGGGCGCACGCGCAGCCACTGGTCCGCCCGGGCCGCCGCGCCCGCGCGCCGCGGGTCCACCACGATCAGGGCCGCCCCGCGCGCCGTCACCTCCGCGACCGCGGTGGCCTGGGCCAGGTAGGTGGCGGACGGGTTGTGGCCCCAGAGCAGGAGGCAGCCGGTGCGATCGAAGTCGGGCGTGCCGATGTCCACGCCGAAGGTGAACGGGGTGACGAAGTCCCGGTGCCAGGCGCACAGCTCCTCGCCCCACACCAGGTTCGGGCTCCCGAAGGCCCGGATGAGCCGCAGGATCCACAGGAAGCCGTCGGAGACCGCGGTCCCCGCGGGCGTGGTGCAGCCGAAGGCCACACCCTCGGGCCCGTGCCGCCGGGCCACCTCCCGTATCCTGGCGGCCGTCCAGTCGAGCGCTTCGTCCCAGCTGATCCGCTGCCAGCCCGCGTCCGGATCGGACTTCGGCCGGGTGCGGCGCATCGGGTACAGCAGCCGGTCCTCCGCGTAGACCAGCTCCGGGGCCGCGCGGCCCTTCACGCAGAGGCTGGCGCCGGTGGGATGCGAGGGATCAGGCTCGACCGCGACCAGGCGCCCGTCCTCCACGACCGAGACGCAGCCGCAGCGCGAGCGGCAGAGGGCGCAGAAGCCCGGGATGCGCCGGGTGGTCATCAGACCGCGAGGAACCCTCCGTCCACCACCAGCTCGGTCCCCGAGATGTACGAGGCCTCGTCGGAGGCCAGGAACAGGACCGCGTGGGCGACCTCCTCGATCCGCCCCTCCCGCCTCAGCGGGACCACGTCCAGCAGCGGCTTCCGCCATGCCGGGTCGGCCGAGCCCTTCGAGGTCCGCATCGGGGGCAGGAAGCCCGGGTGCACCGAGTTCACGCGGATGCCGTCCTTGCCGTACTGCACCGCGCCCGACTTGGTCATGATGCGCACCGCGCCCTTGGAGGCGTTGTAGCCCATGTGGATCTTGTCCTGCCCCACGAAGCCGGAGATCGACGAGATGTTCACGATGGACCCCCCGCCGCCCCGCCGCATGACCGGTACCGCGTGCTTCATGCCGAGGAAGACGCTCTTGGCGTTGATGTCCATGAGGCGATCCCACGCGGCGGTGGACTCGTAGTCGGGATCGTGGGTGCCGCTGATCCCCGCGTTGTTGACCAGGATGTCGAGCCGACCGTACGCGGCCACCGTGGCCTTGATCGCGGCCTCCCAGTCCGCCTCGCTCGCGACGTCGAGCTTCACGAACTGCGCCTTCCCGCCCGCGCCGGTGATGTTGGCCGCGACCTTTTGCCCGTCGGCGTCCACGTCGGCCACGATCACGCTCGCGCCCTCGCGCGCGAAGATCACCGCCTCGCTCTCACCCATTCCGTGCGCCGCCCCGGTGACGATGGCCACTTTGCCCTTGAGTCGCATCGCGGTCTCCTCCTTGAAGTCAGGATGATAGAGGTTTATCCACAGCTATTCACAAAACTTTCTTTGTCATCGGCTTGACACATCACCACCGACTTCACTAGGCTCCTCATTGATGCAGGCCAGTCGCAAACCATTGGCGAAGGTCGAGGGGCGCCGGCGGCTCCGGTTGAGCGGCCTCACCATCGCGTGGCGCGGCACGCCGGATCTCGATGACTGGGTCGCGTATCTCGCGACCCGCACGAAGTCGAAGAAGCTGATCCTCGCTGACCAGGTGTCCGAACGTAAGGTCAACGCGCTGCTGGCGCGGCTGGCCAGCCTCTCGCGGCGACAGGTCGAGAAGCTGGCCAAGGGCTAGAGCACCGCTCCAGGCGGGCAGGCGGCTATCCACAGTTGTGGATAGGCCTGTGCATAGCTCCACCTGAATCCCCGTAACTAGCTGTTTAGGCAGGTCTTTTTCTTTACCGCTTCTCGACGGTCCGGCGCTCCACTTCGAGCAGTTTCTCGAGCTCGATCACGCCCAGCATCTCGTGCTCCAGCGGGCCCCAGTCGCTCCGCGCCTGGCCCGCGCCGAAGCCCGCGGCGAGGTCCGCGTAGACCTTCTTCCACGCCGCGAACGCGGCGAGCAGCGGCGTGGACGGATCCGCGACGATGCGGAAGCCGAGCGCGCCCAGATCCGCGAGCGTCATGCCGTGACCGGCGAGACCGCCGCGCCCCGCGAGGTACATGAGCGGCCCGCCGAGGCGCTCGCCGATCAGGCGCAACTGCTCGGGCGTGTGGGCCATCGAGAGCAGCAGCACGTCCGCGCCCGCCTTGCGGTACGCCTCGCCGCGCCGGAGCGCGTCGTCCATCGTGCTCGCCCGCACCGCGTTGGTGCGCCCGATGATGAGGAAGTCCGGGTTGCGCCGCGCCGCCACCGCGGTCGCGAGCTTGGCCGCCATCAGCTCCGTCGGGATCATGTGCTCGATGCCGATGTGGTGGTGCGCGCGCTTGGGCACGAGCTGGTCCTCGATCTCGATGGCCGCGAAGCCCGCCGCCTCGCTCATGCCGATCGTGCGGTGCATGTGCATCGGGTCGCCGTACCCGCACGCCCCGTCCAGGATGAGCGGCAGCCGCGAGACCGCCCCGATGTCCAGCGCGGCCTGGCACATCTCGGTGAGGTTGAGGTTGGCCTCGAGCGCCACCTTCTGATAGCCGGTGGCCCCGCCGCCCAGGTAGCCGGCCGGGAAGCCGGCCGCCTCGACCATGCGCGCCATGAGCGGGTTCAGCACGAGCGGCGCGGTGACGGGCAGGGCGCCCTGCAGGAGGGCGCGGAGGGGCGTGGGCATGCGGGTCTCCCGGGATCGCGGCTAGAGGGGAATCGCGAGCAGGGTGTCCACGCGGCTGCTGTCGCAGACCACGAGCCGCTCGCGGAAGCGCAGGGTGCCGCCCTCGTCCACCATGGTGTCCACGTACCGGCCGGTGGCGAAGAGGTCCATGGTGCCGTCGCGCATCACGCGCACCACCAGGAACGGGGTCTCCGCCTGCACGGTGTCGCCGGCCCCGGCGCGGAGGGCGGGGAGGCCGACCAGGTGCCGGTAGGCCTGCCGCTCGTAGATGTTGGCCTCCCGGAGCGCGGTGACGCGGTCCTTCAGCATGCCCCGGGAGTCGGCGTAGACGAGACCGGCGGGCAGGCCCCGCCGGTAGTTGTCGGCGGAGGTGATCTTGTAGACGCAGGGGTCGGTGAAGAAGTCCGGCCAGCTCTCGAGCCGGTCGTCGTCGATGGCCCGCGCGTACTCCGCGTTGAGCTGGGAGACGCGCTCGGCCAGCATCTAGTCTTCCATGTACCGCCGGTACGCCTTCCAGAATCCGCGCACCGAGGCCTCGGTGGCGCGCGTCTCTTGCGATTCGGCGCCCTCGCCGCCCATGTTGACCACGGACAGCTCGTCCCCCGCCGCGGCGACCCCGCGTTGCACGAAGCCGCCCACGCAGCCGTCCTCCATCGAGACGTAGCCGGCGGGCCCGACCAGGTTCGACTGCTTCATGCGGCGGCGCTGCATGTCCGCGTCGTCGTCGGCGAACCCCAGGTAGGTCCAGTGCAGCTCCATCGCCCCCGGCCCCTTGGGCAGAACCTGGCGCACCGCGAGGGAGTTGTGGATCTGCTGGAGGACGAAATTCGGGAAGACAGTGAGGATCTGGAGCTGGATGTCGTCGCCGAACTCGTTGACCGCGTCCAGCAGACTCGGGTCGGCGAGCCGGTAGTTCTGGTTCTCCGAGCGGATGCCCTGATCCCGGTAGGCGGTGCTGCTCGCGTCGTCGGCCCGCTGGATGGTGTAGCTGGCGTGGTGACCGCCGTCGGGGCTCACCGTGATTCCACCACCCTGGGTGAGCCGAGTGATTCTGAACGTCCCGAAGAAGGTATGGAGCAGGCTCGCGTGGTAGGTGTCCTTCACGTTCTCCACGTAGAGCTTCCAGTTATTGGGCAGAGCCTGCGTGAAGCGGCCCATCACCCGGGCTTCCTTGTGCAGCACGCGCCGGAGCCGGCCCAGCACCTCGTCGCCCAGGTATTCCTCGATGGGCGGGGTGTCGGACGACAGGGTCGCGAAGACCAGCCCGGCCAGCGCGGTGGTGCGCAGCTTGCGCGGCCCGTGGTCGGCCTTGCAGAAGGAGGCGGGCATGCCGCCCTTGCCGTTGCTGCCCTTCTCGAAGGCGATGCCGACCAGACTGCCCGCGAGGTCGTAGGTCCAGGCGTGGTAGATGCACTGGAAGTGGCTGCCGGCGGACCCGCTGTCGTCCAGAGCGATCAGGGCGCCGCGGTGGGCGCAGCGGTTCTCGAAGGCGTGGATCTGGCCCTGCGCCCCCCGCACCACGACGATCGGCATCTCGCCGAGGAAGGAGGTGCGGTAGTCGCCCGCCTTGGGGAGGTCCGACTCGAGGCAGGCGTAGCTCCAGACCGGCCCCTCGAAGATGCGGCGCAGCTCGGTGTGGTAGTTCGCCTCGTCCTGGTAGACCCAGTACGGCACGCGCGTCAATGACGCGCCCGGCCATTCGTGGAGCGAACCCCCGTCTGCCATGCGCCGGGGAGAATAGCACAGCGCGCGGGGCCCCTCACCCTGCCCTCTCCCCAGAGGGGAGAGGGAGTTGGCCGGAGAACCCACACCCCACAGGGGAGAGGGCTGGGGTGAGGG
>CAMLFJ010000039.1 GCA_946479205.1 uncultured bacterium
GAGGGAACGCTCGGGTAGCCCCGACTGTAGATCCGACGCCGGCCGCACGCAACGAGGACCCAGGGGCGCCCCTCCGGAAGCGGCGGCCACCTCGACCGCCATGGTGTGGAACGGGCGCTAGAGGACGTCCTTCCTGAAGCGCTCGAGCGTTCTCACGTGCTCCTCGGGGCCGGGAAGCCCGAGGCCCATCGTGTTGACGCACAGGTGCGTGATGCCGCGCATCGCGCGCCACGCGGCCATCTCCTTCGCGCGGTCGGCCTCGGGCACACTGGCGAGGGCCACCCGGCCCTCGACCCCGAACGCGGCGGGATCGCGGCCCGCTTCGCGGACGAGGCCGTAGAGACGATCCACCGTCTGCTGGGCCGCCGGCCCCGGACGGAAGGTCTGGAGCGTGATCCAGCCGTCGGCGAGGCGGGCCGCGCGGCGGAGGACGGCCTCGCGCTCGCCTCCCATCCAGACGGGAATCGGCCGCTGGACGGGCCGCGGGTTGAGCCCGCCGTCGGGCACGCGGTGCCACCGGCCCTCGTAGGTCACCAGCTCCTCGGTCCAGAGACGGCGCATGACGTCGAGCTGTTCCTCGATCCGCTCGCCGCGGTTCTGGAGGTTCTCACCGAGGGCCTCGAACTCGACCGGGTTCCAGCCGACTCCGATGCCGAGGCGCAGCCGTCCACCCGAGAGGACGTCGACCTCGGCGGCCTGCTTGGCGACGAGCGCGGTCTGGCGCTGGGGCAGGACGAGGACGCCGGTGACCAGCTCGATGGTTCGCGTGACCGCGGCGCAGAAGCCGAAGAGGACGAGGGGCTCGTGGAAGGGGTGCCGGTACGTGAACGGGCTGTCCCAGCCTCCGGGCCGGTCGGGGTTGGCGCCGACCACGCTGTCGAAGGCGAGAATGTGCGTGTAGCCCATCGACTCGACGGCCTGGGCATAGTCGCGGATCATCGCGGGATCCGACCCGATCTCGGTCTGGGGGAAGACGACGCCGATCTTCATGGCTCTCTCCGGCACGGCTCGAGTCGATCGGAAGCAGCGCGAGCTTAGTCCCGGAGAGCCGGGCGGTCAATCGGGGCGGGCATGGTCTCGGCCGGCCGCCGCGGGTCTTGCCGACTCGCGCCGCGCAGAGTAGATTCCCCGGGACCGATCAACTCGGAAGACCCTTCAACGAGAGGACGCCATGACGACCGTCCGTGACGCCGCCAATGTGTCTCGCTGGTTCGAGGCCGTGAAGACGGAGCTGCTCGCGCGCAATCCGTTTCGCGAGTCGGAGTACTTCAAGCGCTTCGCGGCGGGATCCCTCACCATCCCGCAGGTGTGGGGCCACATCAGCAACCAGTACCGGCTGGTGGCGTGGTTCCCCCGGATCTTCAGCGGCATCCACGCGCGGTGCGAGGAGCTCGAGGTCCGGAAGGACTGCGCCCGCCACCTTCTCGTCGAGGACCTCGGCTACTTCCGCGGGCAGGTCGGGGGCACCCCCGATCACGTCGAGCTGTTCCGGCGGATCGGAGACGATCTCGGCTATCCGCGATCCGTCTACGACACCATCACCCCGCTGCCCGAGATGTCGGCGATCCTCGAGTTCTTCCAGCGGGTCTCGCAGTCCGTTCCCTGGAACGCGGCCCTGTGCGCGACGTCGTTCTACGAGGGGCAGGTGGGAGACATGGCGTCGGTGGTCGGGCCGGCGCTCATGACGCACTACGGCTGCCGCCCGGAGTGGGGCGGATCGAACTACATGGTCCACGCCGAGGTGGAGGCGGAGGAGTCCGGCGAGACCGAGGGCGCCGTCCTGCGCTACATCGCCACCGCCGAGGACCAGCACCTCGCCGAGGCGGCCATGCGCGAATTCCACGACCGCATGGACACCTACACGCGCGGCCTGGCCCGGGAGTACCTGCGCTGATGGGGCCGCGGCGGCTCGAGCGCGGCGGCGGCGCTCGGTCGAGCGCCGCGAGATTGACTCGAAATGACGCGAGCGCTATCCTCGATTCCTCATGCTGCGTAGGATCCCAGCGTTGTCATGACCTGTGGGCGATGCGGCACCGAGAACGCAGCTGGGCGGCGGTTCTGTGCCTCGTGCGGTGAATCCTTCCCTCGTAGCTGTCCACGCTGTCGCTTCGTCAACGGGCCTCTCGATCATTTCTGCGGTGGTTGCGGCGCTCCGTTGGAGTCTTCGCCGCCCGGGGGCAATCCGGCGGCCTACACGCCGAGGCATCTCTCCGAACGCGTCCTGACCACCCGAAGCGCCCTGGAAGGCGAGCGGAAGTGGGTCACCGTCCTCTTCTGCGACGTGGTCGACTCCTACCGACTGGCGGAACAGCTCGGGGCGGAAGGGATGCACGAGGTCATGGACCAGGCCCTGCGGCTGATGGCGGAGGCCGTCCACCGGTACGACGGAACCGTCAACCAGTTTCTCGGCGATGGATTGATGGCGCTGTTCGGCGCGCCCCTGGCCCTCGAGCAGCACGCGCTGAGCGGGATCTACGCGGCGCTGGGGATCCGCGACGCGCTGCGGGCCCTCAACGAGGACTCCGCGGCCCGGGGGGGCCAGCCCCTGCGGGTGCGGATGGGGCTCAACAGCGGGTTCGTGGTGGTCGGCCGCATCGGAGACGATCTCCGGATGGACTACACCGCGGTCGGCGATACCACCCATCTCGCGGCCCGCCTCCAGGCGCTCGCGGATCCCGATGACATCCTGATCAGCGACACCACCGCGGGGCTCGCGGAGGGCTACATCCGGGTCGATTCCCTGGGGCCGCTGGCGATCAGGGGGCGCTCGGAGTCGGTCGTGGCCCACCGGTTGACCGGGGTGCGGGGCAGCCGCAGCCGCTTCCAGGTGGCGGCCGAGCGGGGGCTCACGTCGTTCGTGGGCCGCGAGCGGGATCTCGAGCTGCTGAAGGAGCGCTTCCTGCTCGCGCAGTCGGGGCGCGGGCAGGTGGTGAACGTGGTCGGTGAGGCCGGAGTGGGGAAGTCCCGTCTCCTGCACGAGTTTCGACGCGCCCTGCGAGCCGAGCGCGTCACGTGGCTCGAGGGCCAGTGCTCCGCCTCGGGGCAGGCGGTGCCGTACCAGCCGATTCTCCACGTGTTGCGCATGGGCCTCCGGATCGACAACGACGACAGCGCGCCGCGGATCCGGGACAAGATCCGGCTCGGCGTCCGGCGGTCCGGACTGGATCCGGACCCGGCGGTGCCCGTGCTCGAGACGCTGCTCGGGCTGGCGGTGTCCGGCGACGCGCTGCCGCGCCTGGATCCGCGCACGCGGCGCCAGCGGATCTTCGAGACGATCCAGGCCCTGACCGACGCCGGCGCGAAGCTCCGCCCGCTCGTCGTGGTCGTCGAGGACCTCCACTGGATCGACACCACGTCGGAAGAGTACCTCGATCAGCTCGTCGCCGGCCTGGCCGGGATGCCGCTGCTGCTCCTGACCACGTCCCGGCCCGGCTACGACCCGCGCTGGATCGACCGAGCCTATTCGGCCCAGGTCGGCCTCGATCTGCTCGAGCCGCTCCAGGTGAGCGCGATGGTGACGAATCTGCTGGGGGTGAGCGAGACGCCGGCGGATCTCGCGGAGGTGATCTGGGGGAAGGCGGAGGGCAACCCCCTCTTCGTCGAGGAGATCGTGCGGTCCATGCTCGAGCGGGGCGTGCTGCGGAGGGACGCGGAGCGGGTGCGCTGGGCGGGACCCGCGAACGTGGATTTCCCGGCCCGGATCCAGGACATCGTGAGCGCCCGCTTCGATCGATTGGAGGAGCCGGTGCGGCGGACCCTCCAGGTCGGCGCGGTGTCGGGCCGGCACTTCCGGATGCGGGTGCTGTCACGGGTCGCCGAGGTCCCGGAAGAGGTCGCGGCTCACGTGGAGGCGCTCAAGCGCGCCGAGCTCGTCCACGAGACGCAGTTCTTCCCCGAGCTGGAGTACACCTTCAACCACGCCATCTTCCAGGAGGTGGCGTACCAGAGCCTGCTCGCGCCGCGCCGGAGGCAGCTCCACCGCCTCATCGGCGAGGCGCTCGAGGAGATGGCCTCGCCGGCGGTCTCCGAGCACTGCAACGAGCTCGCCTACCACTTCTCCCGGGCTGACGTCGCCGGAAAAGCGGTCAAGTACCTGATCGACGCGGGAGACCGGGCGGCGGCCGCGTTCTCGAACCGCGAAGCGCTGGCCCTCTACCGCCGGGCCCTCGAGCTGCGCCAGGGTGAGGAGCGAACGACCGAGGCGGAGCTCCTGCACAAGCTGGGAACCGTGAGCCTCCTGGTGGGCGACGCGGCGGCGAGCCTCCGGTACGTCGAGGGGGCGCTCGAGGTCTACGAGGCCCTGGGCGACAAACGGAACGTGCTGCGCATGCACCTCGACATCTCGCGCCTGTCCACCGACGGGTACGGCGACGCGGCCCAGGAGGATCGGGCGCGGCGCCATCTGGAAGCGGTCGCGGCCAGCGTCGAGACGGACCCGGACAGCTTGGAGAAGGGTCTGATCTATCAGCGGGCCGCGCATCTGTACCTGCATCGGGGACAGCCGTCGGCGAGCCTGGATTGGGTGCACCGGGCGGTGGACCTCTTCGCGCGCCTGAATATCCCCATGGGCACCTCACTGGGGACGATCCTCTCGTACACCGGACGCGTCGACGAGGGGGTCGCCTACAACGAGCGGAACTGGGACGCGGTGGTGGCCGCGGCGAATCCCCTGGTCATCGCGGGGCTCGGGCACGAGCTCGCGGTGACGCTCGCGCTGGCGCGCGACGTCCCGCGGGCGCGCGCGTGGGGGGAGAAGGCGTTGCCGCTGGCGATGAAGGCCAGCCCGGTGTTCGAGGGCATGCTCAGGCGCCCGCTCGCGCTGATCTACGCGCTGTCCGGGGAGGTGGCCAAGGGCGAGGAGGCGTGCGAGGCGGTCGTGCGGATCGAGCGCGAGACCCAGCTCGGATGCATCTTCGAGGACGCGGCGAGCGTGGGAGTCTTCTACACGAGACGAGGGCAGTGGAAGCGGGCGCGGTCCCACCTCGAGACGACGCTGGCGAAGAACCGCGGGCGGAACGTCGCCGCCTACGGCGCCTGCCTCGTCGCCCTCGGCGAGCTGGAGGGGAAAGAAGGCGACCTGAAGTCGGCGCACGCGATGCTGAACGAAGCGCTCGAGATCTCGAGGAGCGGCGGCAACGTGCTCCTCGAGATCTGGGGGCTGACCGGGCTGGCCGAGGCGGCCCTGGGAATGGAGCGCCTGGATATCGTCGACGCGTGCGTTGGTCGCGCCCTGGCCCTGCTGGACGCCGACCGGGCGGGGAACGGACTGCCCGGCGCCCTCGGGATCGTCCGCGGACAGCTCTCCTCCGCCCGACGAGACTGGGCGGAGGCGAGGGGCCATTTCGAGCGGGCCATCGCGGTCACGCGCGCCTTCGAGCTGCGGTATGACGAGGCGCGGGCCCAGCAGGGCCTCGGCATGATGAGGCTGCGGGACGGGTCCGCCGACGGCCACGCCCAGGCGGTCGACGCCCTGAGGCGCGCCCGGGGCCTGTTCCAGCAGGTGGGCGCGGACCGTGATCTGGAAGCGGTGGGCGGCACCCTCGCCCGCCTGGGCTAGCAGTATGGAGCGTCCGGTTCCTGCTATAGTGCCCGCCATGTTCGAGCGGCCTCTGCCGCGGTGGTTGGGCTGGGCCGCGGATCCCGAGCAGCTCCGGCGCGCCCCGTTCCTCGCGCGCTCGCCGCTCTTCGCCGGCCTGCCGCGCCGACTTCTGGGCCGCCTGGCGACGCGCTTCTTCGAGAAGGTCTATCACCCGGGCGAGGTCGTCTTCGAGGAGGGCGACCCGGGGCGGGCGCTCTTCGTCGTCGTCGAGGGCGCGGTGGAGATCACCCGCGCGACCGCGCAGGGTGCCTACGTCCTGAACACGCTCGGGCCCGGCGACGCCTTCGGCGAGCTCGCCCTCATCGACGACTACCCGCGCTCGGCCACCGCCCGGATCGTCACCATGCCCGGGCGGCTGCTCATCCTCTACAAGAGCGACTTCGACGGGCTCATGGACGGCAACCCACGGATCGCCTTGGTGGTGATGCGCAACCTCTCCCGGCTGCTCGCGATCTACGCCCGGCGCAGCCCGGTGCTCGCCACTGAGTCGGGCCGGGGACCGGAGACGGCCGGGCCGTCGTGAAAGCCGGTCGGCTCCTCGCCTGGGGCGGCCTCCTCGCGCTCGCCTGGCTGGCCCGAGGCCTGGCCCTGCCCGTGTTCCTCGCGGCCGCGCTGGCCTATCTCCTGAGCCCCGTGGTCGCGTGGGCGGACGCCCTCGCGATCCGTCGAAGCGTGACGGTCGGCGCGCTGTTCACCGTCATCATCGCGGTGCTGGCCGCGGCCGGGTTCCTGCTGGGGCCCGGCATGATCTCCGAAGCGGGGGCGTTGATGGACCGGATGCCCACGCTGGCGCGGCAGATCGACGTCGGCCTCGACGCCGCGGTGCGGGAGCTGGCCGAGGCGGCGCCGGCGGTTCGGCGCCTCCTGCCCGAGGGCGGCGAGTGGGTCCAGCGATTCGTCCTCAACCGCGGCCCCGGTGAGCCGGGCGATCTCTTCGAGCACGTGGGCCACCTGTTCCTGCTGGTGATCCTCGTCCCGTTCTTCGCCTTCTTCCTGCTACGGGACATGCACCGGCTCATCGCGGTGGCCATGGACCGGCTGCCCCCGCAGCACGTGGAGACGTCGGTGGCGGTGTGGCGCGAGCTCAACGGGGTCATCGGCCGCTACATCCGCGGCCTCGTGCTGGACGGCCTCGTGGTGGGCGCGCTGGCCGCGCTGGGCCTCTGGGCGGCGCGCGTCCCGTATCCGCTCCTGCTCGGCGCGTTCGCGGGCCTGGCCAACGTGGTGCCCTTCGTGGGCCCGCTGCTCTCGGCCGCGGCCGCCGGGCTGGTGGTGGTGCTGACGCCGGGGCAGGGGCTCGCCGGCGTCGGGCGCGTGGCGCTGCTGTTCCTGGTCGTCAAGGTGCTCGACGACACGATCATCCAGCCCTTCACCATCGGACGCAGCGTTCATCTCCATCCCGCGCTCCTGCTCGGCTCGGTGGTGGTCGGCAGCCACGCCCTCGGGGTGCTCGGCATGATCATCGCGGTGCCGGTGGCCACCGTGTTGCAGGAGACGGTGCGCCTCCTCCTGGAGCACCGCCGCGTGCTGGCGCGACGCGATCTCCGCCAGCGCCAGGAGCGCCTGGTTCTCTGAGGGGCGGCGCCGTGTGGGTCTTCCCATGACGGGCCGACGCGTGCTGTTTCGCCTTGCGGCCGCGATGTGCATCGCGGCCGTGCTGAGCCAGGCGCTTTCCGGCGCGGCTCAGGCGCAGATCCCGATCATCCCGCTGCCGTCGGACCTCAGGCTCGATCCCCCGGCCGTCGATGTTCCCGCGAACGTCGCGGGATTCGCGGGAGCCTGGGCTCGTGGGGCCTGGGATGGCGTGCTCCCGCACGTTCTCGTCGTCGAGGCCGTGGATGGCACCGGTCGCGCACAGGTCGTGTACGCCCTGGGCGACTCCGCCGAGGCCAACATCAAGCGGGGGTACCGGCGCGTCACTGGGCGGATCGTGGCCGACCTGCTGACCTTGGACCTGGGAGAGCGCACGTCGGCGGAGTACCGGCTCGCCGGCGACTCGCTGCGCGGCACGTATGCGAGCAGCCGGCGTCGCTCCACGGTCACGCTGACCCGCCTGCCGCTCGCGCAGGTGATGGCGGTGCCCGCGATCCTGCCCGGTGCGGTCGCCGGGACGACGGTGCGCATTCCCATGATGGAACCGGGGCCGGGCGGCAAGCGGATCTCGCTCGAGGCGACCCTCTACCGTCCCGCGGGTGACGGCCCGCACCCGGTGCTCGTGTTCAACCACGGCTCCACCGGCGGGGGGGCGGTCGCGATCTCGACGACGATGCGCTCGGCCCGCCAGGCTCAATTCTTCGTCGAGCGCGGATTCGCGGTGCTCGCGCCGATGCGGCGGGGTCGCGGAGCCTCGGATGGCGTGCCCGCGGAGCACGAGGGCACGTGTGACCCGGAGGTCCTGGGGGACGGAATGGCGCGCGCCATCGAGGACGTGGACGCGGCGATGGCCTATGTGCGCGCGCAGACGTGGGCCGATCCCGGGCGCGTGCTGGTCGGAGGCCAGTCGAGGGGCGGCATCCTGTCCGTCGCGTATGCTGCGGAGCGTTCGGGGACGGTCCGTGGCGTGATCAACTTCGCGGGTGGCTGGACGAGCGATCGCTGCGACGAGCGTGGTCGCGGCTTCAACCAGGCCACCTTCGCCTCGGCGGGGAGCCGGGCCCGAATCCCGATGCTCTGGCTCTATGCCGAGGAGGACGGGTACTACTCGGCGGCGTGGATCCGGCGCTACCACGAGGCTTTTGCGCAGGCCGGCGGCCTCGCGACGTTCCGCCTGTTCCCCGCGTTCGGCGCGGACGGCCACCGCCTCGTGGATCGGATCGAGATCTGGACGGTCGCGGCGGAGGAGTTTTTGCGGCGGCTGGGGCCATCGTCGCGATAGACCCGCTCGTGCTACGCGCGGCCCTGCGGGCCGCCGCGGAGCTTGGGATCGAGGAGGTCGCGGAGGGCGTCGCCCAGCATGTTGAAGCCGAAGACGGCCAGGCTGATGGCGATGCCGGGGAAGACCGCCATCCACGGGGCCTGGATCATGAAGGTCCGGCCCGATCCGCTGAGCATCGCGCCCCACGACGGCGTCGGCGGCGGCACCCCGAAGCCGAGGAAGCTCAGGGCGGACTCGGCGAGGATCGCCACCCCGAGCCCCAGCGTGACCACCACCATGATCGGGGCCGCGATGTTGGGAAGGATGTGGCGGACGATGATCTGCCAGTCCTGGCAGCCGGTGGCGCGAGCCACCTCGATGTACTGGTTCTCGCGGATGGCCAGGACCGCGCTCCGGATGATCCGCGCGTTGCCGGCGGTCCCGCCGATGCCCAGGGCCAGGATCACGTTGCCCAGCCCCTGGCCCAGCATGGCCATGATCGTCAGGAGCACGACGAGCCCGGGGAACGCCATCAGGGTGTCGATGCACCGCTGCAGGACGATGTCGATGCGCCCCCCGTAGTAACCGGACAGGACCCCGATGATGGTGGCCAGCAGCGTGCTGATGGCCACCGCGCCGAGCCCGAGCAGCATCGAGATCCGCGCGCCGTAGATGACGCGGCTCAGGATGTCCCGCCCGAAGTCGTCGGTCCCCAGCGGGTGGCTCAAGCTGGGCGCCTGCAGGCGCGCGGCCGATTTGATCTTGATCGGGTCATGAGGCGCCAGCACCGGCGCCAGGAGGGCCGTCGCGACGAGACCGATGATCAGCAGGCCGCCCAGCGCCCCCAGCGGCTTGCTCCGCATCACCCGGAGCCAGGACATGTGGCGGCGGCTAGCCGAATCGGATCCGCGGATCGAGGAAGCCGTAGACGACATCGATCACCAGGTTCAGCACGATGACGCCCGTGGCCAGGAACAGGTTGATGCCCTGGATGACGGGGTAGTCACGCCAGGTGATGGCGTCGAGCAGGAACTTCCCCATGCCGGGGATGACGAAGATGCTTTCCATGATGACCGTCCCCCCCAGGAGGGCCGAGAGCTGGAGGCCCATCACGGTGACCACCGGGATCATGGCGTTCTTCAGGACGTGCCGGGCGATCACGAGCGACTCGGGCAGGCCCTTGGCCCACGCGGTGCGGACGTAGTCCTCCCGCAGCACCTCGAGCACCATGGAGCGCGTCATGCGCATGACGCTGGCCGACAGGGCGAGCCCCAGGATGATGGCGGGGAGCAGGAGCTGGGAGAGGTTCTTCACCGGATCGCGGGCGAACGGAGTGTAGCGCATGGGCGGCACCCACTGCCACCAGATCGACGCGGCCACGATGACCACGGTGGCCATCCAGAAGCCGGGCACGGAGAGCCCGCCGATGGCGCCGGTCCGGAACAGGTAGTCGAGCCAGGTGTCCTGGCGCACCGCCGAGAAGATGCCGGTGGGCACCGCGATCAGGAGGCCGAAGAACATGGCGAGGACGGCCAGCTCGAGGCTCACCGGCAGGCGTCGCAAGATCTCGTCGAGGACGGGCTCCCTGGTCCAGAACGACACCCCCAGGTCGCCCTGCAGCACCCGCCCCACGTAGGTGACGTACTGCCGGTGGAAGGGCTGATCCAGTCCCAGCATCTGCTCGAGCTTGGCCTTGTCGCTGGCGTAGCCCTGCTCGCTCATCATCAGGGTCACGATGTCGCCCGGGAGCAGCCGGATGATCGAGAAGACCAGCAGGGTGACGAGGGCCAGCGTCGGCACCAGCAGCATGAGCCGGCGGAGAACGTAGCGGGACATGGTCGGGACTTATCCCCGGTGGTGCGCCTCTCGCGAGCCCGGGGTCAGGCCTTCTTGCCGTCGAGCCAGATCTCCTCGTAGCGCTGGTCGTAGGCGTTGATGGGCACCGTGTAATTCTTCACCCAGGGCTGGACGCCGTAGTGCGTGATCGGGGTGTAGAGGAACACGTTGGGCGCGTCGTCGAGCAGCAGCCGCTGGATCTGGTGGACCATGTCCACGCGCTTCTTCAGATCCAGGATCTTCGCCTGCTCGTCGATCAGGCGGTGGATCTCGCGATTCCCCCACCGGTAGTACGTCGCGTTGGCGCCGTAGTACGGGCGGATCGCCTCCTCCGGCTCCTCCCCGGTGAGCGCGGTGTGCACGCTCATCGAGTAGTCGTACGAGTAGCTCTTGTTGTAGTACTGGGCCATCTCCATCGGCTTCAGGTTGACCTGGATGCCCACCTTGGCGAGCTGATCCTTGACCACCTGGGCGCTCTTCACGTTGTCGCCGGGGCTGCCGACGATGAGCTCGGTCTCGAAGCCGCTGGCGTAGCCGGCCTCGGTGAGCAGGCGCTTGGCCTTCTTGAGATCGAACTCCGGCCGCGCGGACACGGGCAGCGCCCACGGCTTGCGGTAGGTGGGGATGGGGCCGGTCATGGTCGTGCCCCAGCCGCTCCGCACGATCTCGATGAACTCCTCCTGTTTGATGGCGGCCTGGATGGCCTGGCGCACCTTCTTCTCGGTGAAGGGGGGCTTGAGCGGGCGCTGCTCGTCGTAGGGCCGCGTCCGCAGCACGATGGGGAACATCGTGGTGATCTCGGCCACCTTGATCTTGCCGTTCGAGGCCTTGATCGAGGGCACGTCCGCGAACTCCAGATAGGAGATATCGGTCTGCTGCCCGCGGAAGGCGGCGGTGGCCGCCACCGGATCGATGACGTACTGGAGGCGGACCTCGTCCAGGTAGGGCAGCCCCTTCTTGAAGTAGTTGGGGTTCTTGACGAACACCGCCTCCTGCTCGCGCCGGTACTCCTGCATGATGAAGGGGCCGGTGCCGATCGCGTGCCGCTGCAGGTCGCCGTGCTTCTCCACCACCTCGCGCGCCACGATGACCGTCCAGGGGTTGGCGATGTAGTTGAGAAACGGCGCGTAGGGCTCCTTGGTCTTGAAGACCACCGTGTACTTGTCCGGGGTCTGGATGCTGGCCAGCTTGCCCAGGAAGAAGTAGGCGTGCTGGAACTTGCCCGGCTGGTCCGTCATCTGGCGCTCGATGCTGTACTTGACGTCCTCGGACGTGAGCTCGCGCCCGTTCACCGGCGGCACGTTGTGGAACCGGACGCCCTGGCGCAGCTTGAACGAGTAGGTGAGATCGTCCTTCTGCTCCCAGCTCTCGGCCAGGTCCGGCAGGATCTTGGTGCCGTCGTGGTTGAACTTCAGGAGGGCGTTGTACGTCTGGTGGATGACCTGCAGCGCGGCGCCCCACGTTTCGAGATGCGGGTCGATGCCGCGGAGGGGCCCGCTCCGCACGACCAGCGTGCCGCCGCGCTTGGCGTCGCCCCGGTCCTGGCCCCACGCGGCGCGGGGAGCCACCGCGGCCAGTCCCGCCCCCAGGGCCCCGGCCTGGAGAAAGCTGCGGCGCGACACGTGCGCGGGCACTCCACCGGTTCCGGGCTTAGCAGGCTTCATGTCGGGTCCCCCTGTTCTTCGTTGACCAGGTCACGCCTACCCCGTGTGGGCTGGCTGGCCCGTGTGGGTGGCTCGGAGGATGGCCTGTCCGATGATGAGA